>NZ_JBEAAL010000013.1:0-38949 GCF_040066075.1 Neorhizobium phenanthreniclasticum | reverse complement strand
AAAAAAACAAAGATATAGGTCGCTTCCGGCCGGCCGGCTCCACGATAAGGCGCCGTCTGCTGGGTATTGGTGAAGACACCGTCGATCTGGGCATAGATCTTCGGCGTGCGGTAGACGCCGGCAAGGCCGCCGATATTGGCGACCGGTGGATGTACGGTCGCCGGCCCCAGATAGGCGCCGAGATTGGCACGCACATGCACATCGAGGCCTAAGAATTTTCCGTCGGCGTCGAGAGCCAGCACAGCATCGGCCCACATGTCGCGGGCGTGCGCGTCGGACTGGAAGGATTCAAGCCGGTCGGCTGCCCAGCGGATCGTGCGGCCGGTCCGTTTTGCCGCCCAGAGGAGCGCCGGATATTCGGGATAACCAGCATTCTTCATGCCGAACGAACCGCCGCAATCGGACGCGACTACATGCACCTTGTCCGGCGAAACGCCGAGAACCGGCGCCACATCGCCGGAAATGCGATGCGGCGCCTGCGTGCCGAGTTCGAGCCTGTAAAGACCGGCGGCATCGTCGTAAGAGGCGATTGCACCGCGCGTCTCGATTGGCGCGGCGGTGACGCGGGAAATTCTCAACCGCTGGCGGACCACGGTATGGGCGGAAGCGATGGCAGCGCTCACGCCCGCCTTGTCGCCTGTTTCGAAGGTGAAGCAGCGATTGTCGGGGAATTCATCCCAGACGAGCGGCGCGTCCGGAGAGACGGATTCCAGCGGGTCGATTACCACTGGCCGCTCGTCTATTTCGACCGTCACGGCTTCGGCGGCGGCAAGTGCTGCTTCCTTCGTCTCGGCGACGACCATGGCAATGGGGTCGCCGACGTAACGGATGGCATCGACGGCGAGCGGATAGAAGACCGGCACCCGCATTTCGCCGCCATCGGGGCCGGGATGCTTGCCCCGCGGCTGGATCGGCCGAAGGCCTGCCGCCTTCAGGTCCGCGCCGGTGAAGATACCGAGAACCTCAGGCATGTCGATCGCTGCTTCCGTATCGATCGAGACGATCCGGCCGGACGCGGCCTGCGACCTGACGAAGACGGCCATTGCCTCGCCCTTGGCCGCGAGGTCGTTCATATAGCGCCCGCGTCCGGTAATCAGCGCGTCATCCTCGAACCGCAATTGCGACTGGCCGATCTTCAACATGACTCCTCCCGAAAACGGAAATGCTTTGACTATCGATGGACGGATTCTCGAAAACGATAGCGGCCCGGACGACGTCTGAACCATCCGCGCCGCCGCGTTTCGTCAGCCCTTCTTGTCGGCCTTCGGGTTTTCGACGTCGCGGGCGGGCGTCTCCGGCTTCATGCCGCCCTTGCGGCGGGCGAGCGTGTTCTCGCCGGTCTTGCGCCAGTCCCCGGCGACCGCATCGTCGGCAAACCGGGTCCAGAGGTCGCTCCAGTCGCCCAGCGAATAGCCGTGCCATGGCGGCTGCGGTGTGAGGCGAGGAAGCTGCAGGTCTTCCCAGATCTGTCGCGCCTTGACCATGTAGGGCTCGGCTGGAAGGGCGAGCGGAGGCATTGGCGCCTTCAGCGTCGCATCGATCAGCATCGTACCCTCGGCGCTCTTCGAGCCGGATTTCGGCCCATGACCGCCGGAGCGGTAGGGCATGATATGCACGTCGTCGATCATGTTGGCGCGATAGGCGAGCGACCAGAAGACGGCGTCCGCGTTGCGGCTGTCGATATCGTCGGAAACCGCGATGACGATCTTGCCGCATTGCGCCTGCAGCGTCGCCGCCCCCTGGAGGCCGCGCCAGATCTCCGATTGCGGCGCCGAGCGGTCGAATTCCAGGAAGATGACCTTGCGGATATTGGTGAGCGGCTCGTGCATCACGACGCGCCTGATGCCCTTGACGTTCAGCACCTTCTTCAGGTGGTTGAGGAAGAGCGGTTCGTAGGCGACGCGCTTCAGGACGCTCGATTCGCTCGGTGTCACCTGGGAGACGATCGAGACGAGGACCGGCTTCTTCTTGCGGGTGATCGCCGTCACCTGCATCGACATGTTGAAGTCCTCGAGTGCCACATGGCCGTGGCTTTCGCCGAACGGGCCTTCCGGCTCCAGGAGCACGGGATCGATCAGGCCTTCGATGACGATTTCCGCATCGGCCGGCACTTCGAGGTCGATCGTCTTGCACTTGACGATGCGGATCGGCTCGCCGATCAGGCCGCCGGCAACGCCCAGTTCGTCCTGGTCGATCGGCAGTTTCTGCGGGCCGGTGAAGAGCACGGCCGGCGCGCAGCCGATGACGATGGCGCAGGGCATCGGCTTGCCCATCTTCTGGTATTTCAGCCAGTGCTGGTAGCCGCCGGCACCGGAGAGGCGGCTTGCCATGCGCACCCCGAGCCGGTCTTCCGCCTTCAGCGCCGCACGATAGGTGCCCATGTTGCGGATGCCGTTTTCCGGGTCGCGGGTGACGCAGAGGGTGGCGGTGAAATAAGGAGCGCTGTCGAAGCCGGGTGTCGAGATCGGTACGGGCAGGGAGCCGAGGCCTTTGCCCTCCCGCTTCAATTCGTCGCCGGTGACGACGACTTCCTGGCAAGGCGCTTCCGTGACCATGACCGGATCGATCGGATGCTCCATGGCGTTCACCCAGACATCGCCGATCTCGTCCTCAGATACGCCGAGGCCTGCCGCATAGATCGCCGGCGAAGCGGCCAGCACGCCGACGGCGACGGGAATGTCATACTTCTCGCCCTTGGCGCCCTTCACGTCCGTAAACACGAATCCGCGGCGCTGCTCGTCCGGCAGACCGCCCTGAAACTGCCAGCGGGCAAGCGGATGCAGTTCGCTGTCCTTGTCGATCGGCACCTGGATCCTGGTGAGGAGGCCGAGGGCCTCCAGCCGCTGCAGGTGTTCCTGCAGGTCGAGAGGCGCCTTGCGCGCGAAAGTCGTCATCTAATTTCACTCCCAAACCTGCGCCTGGCACCCCTCCCAGGGAGAGCGGAAAGCAGGCGTCATTCCTTAACTGAAGGCATCGAGCCGGATGAGGCAATCACCCTCAGGTCGAAAGGGGCGATCTTTTCGATTGCATTATACTGCCATATTGTCATACATTAATACGAAGAGCAACAGCATCTCGCAGAGCGGGGTGAGAGCTCGGAGACATGTCGGCGGAAGGGAGAAACCGTCGTGATTTCAAAGAGAAGAGGTTTCATGAACAGGCCGTTCAAGACCGCCACGTCCGAGATGATCGTGCATCCGCTGAAGCAGCCGAAGCCGGATTCGGCAGAGCTTTCGCCCGAAATGAAGCTGGTGCAGGAGGCGCTGTTCAAGCATGTCGGCAAGCCGATTCCCCGCAAGGAAGACGGCCGCCTGATCACCGGCAAGGGCCGCTTCTCCGACGACTTCTCGCTGCCCGGACAGACCTATGCGGCGACCGTGCGCTCGCCCTATCCGCATGCCCGCATCCTCGGCATCGACAAGACGGAAGCTTTGGCGAGCGAAGGCGTGCTTCTGGTCCTGACCGGCGAGGACATCCTTGCCGACGATATCAAGCCGATCCCCCACAATCCCATTCCGTCCACCAATTTCGACATGAAGCTCAGGGCAAAGGACGGCAGCCCGGCATTTACCGGACCGCATTACCTTCTTCCTGCGGACAAGGCCCGGTTTGTCGGTGAGGCCGTGGCGATCGTCGTGGCGGAGACCGCCGCCCAGGCCGCCGACGGCGCTGAAAAGGTTCTCATCGACTGGGAAGAACTGCCCTATGTCACCGATACCGCCAAGGCCGCCGAGCCGGGCGCCCCGACCATCTGGGACGAGGTGCCGGACAATGTCTTCATCGACACGACCTTCGGTGATGTCGAAGGCACGAACGCCGCCTTTGCAGAGGCTGACTATGTCGTAAAGGCGGAATTCCATATCCACCGCGTCACCGGCGTCACCATGGAGCCGCGTTCCTCGCTCGGCTCCTACGATCCGGAGACGAAGCGTTACACGCTTTATGCCGGCAGCGGCGGCGCCGTGCGGCAGAAGAACGAGCTTTCCAAGGTGCTCGGTATCGAGCCGAAGGACCTTCGCGTGCTTTCCTTCGACGTCGGCGGCAATTTCGGCACTCGCAACCGCGTCTATGTGGAATTCGGCCTGGTTCTCTGGGCGTCCGCCAGGATCGGCCGGCCGGTGAAATATACTGCGACCCGTTCGGAATCCTTCCTCACCGATTATCAGGGCCGCGACCTCGTGACCAAGGTGGAGCTGGCGATCCGCAAGGACGGCAAGTTTCTCGCCATGCGCGCCGACAACCTTTCGAATGTCGGTGGCCGGGCCGTGTCGCTCTCGCCGCTCAGCAAGGGCTCGGGCCTCATTACCGGTTCCTACGACATTCCCTATGCGACCTTGCGTGCCCGCGCCGTCTTCTCCAACACGATGTGCACCCAGGCCTATCGGAGCTCCGGCCGGCCGGAAGTGACCTTCGCGATCGAACGCCTGGTAGAGCTTGCCGCAGACCAGTTCGGTTTCGGCAAGCTGGAGCTGCGCCGTAAGAACCTCATCCCGCCGTCCGCCATGCCCTATACCAATGCGGTCGGCTCGGTTTACGACAGCGGCGAATACGAGAAGAACATGGACCGCGCGCTCGAGCTCTCCGACTGGGCGTCGTTCGACGCCCGAAAGGCGGAAGCCGCGGCGCGCGGCAAGCTGCTCGGTCGCGGTTTCGCCAACTATGTCGAATCCTCGATCGGCACGCCGAAGGAGCGCGCCGAGATCGAGATCAAGGACGACGGCACCATTGAAGTCATCATCGGCACCCAGCCGAGCGGCCAGGGCCATGAGACGAGCTTTGCCCAGGTCGTGGCCGACATGATCCAGGTTCCGGTCGAAAAGGTGTGGATCGTGCTCGGCGATACCGATATCGTCAGTGTCGGCGGCGGTTCGCATTCCGGCCGTTCCATGCGCCATGCCGGCACTGTCATGGCCATGGCTTCCGCCGATCTTCTGGCGGAAGGAAGGAAGCGCGCCGCCGATCTGCTCGGCTCGACGCCCGACCGGATCGATTTCGAAGGCGGCGTCTTCAAGCTCCGCAATTCCAACCAGACGATCGACATTTTCGATCTCGGCCGCCGCACGCGCGCCTCCCATGGCAAGCTGCGCGTCGTCAAGGACAACGAAATGCACACCCCGGTCTTCCCGAACGGCGCCGCGATCTGCGAAGTCGAGATCGACCGCGATACCGGCCACGTGCAGATCGTCCGCTATACGACGATCGACGATGTCGGCCGCTGCATCAACCCGCTGATCGTCCACGGCCAGACCCATGGCGGCATCGCCCAGGGCGTCGGCCAGGCCATGTGGGAACTCTGTGCGATCGATCCCAACAGCGGGCAACCGCTCGCCGGCTCGTTCATGGACTACGGCCTGCCTCGCTCCGACACCATGCCGAGCTTCAAATGCGAAATTGCCGAAGTGATTTCGCCGACCAATCCGCTCGGCATCAAGGCCGGCGGCGAGGGTGGCACCACGCCGGCGCTCGCGACTGTCGTCAACGCCGTGGTCGATGCGCTTTCGGAATTCGGCGTCAAGGACATCCAGATGCCCGTCACGCCGGCCAATGTCTGGCGCGCCATGAACAGCGGACGCAAGGCGTCCTGAGGAGGAATTTATCTTATGAGTGATTTGAAGACCGTCCGCGTCATCGCATTCCCGGGCGCACCGAACCTGCCGACCTTCGCGGCGATCGAACAGGGCTTCTTTGTGGAAGAAGGCCTGAATGTCGAAATCTCGCTGACCCCGAGCTCGGTCGCCCAGGCGGAGAAGACTGCCGCCGGCGAGTTCGACATCGTCTTCACCGCCTTCGACAATGTCGTCGCCTATGGTGAAGGCCAGGGTGCGACGACGGAGGGTGTCAATCCGGACTATGTCGTGCTGATCGGGGCCACACAGCTGGAGCTCGCGATTGTCACCGCGCCCGAGGTCAAGACCTACGAGGATCTCAAGGGACGCTCGATCGCGCTCGATGCGCTGACCACCGGCTTTGCCTTCGTGCTCTTCGAGATGATGGCCCGCAGCGGCCTTAGCCGCGACGACGTCACCTTCGTCGCCGTTGGCGCCACCCCGCAGCGCTGGCAGTCGGTCAAGGCCGGCGAACATGCCGCGACGCTGACGATCGAGCCCTTCACCAGCATCGCCAGACGTTCCGGCTTCAACGTGCTCGACGTCTCCTCGAACCATTTCGACAGTTACCAGGGCGGTGTGATCGCCGCCCGTCGCGCCTATGCCGCCGAAAATCCGGAACCGGTGAAAGCCTTCATTCGTGCCTATCTGAAGGGGCTCGAATGGACGCTTAACCCAGCCAACCGTGAAGCCGGCGCCGTCCTGCTGCAGGCCAAGATGCCGGATATCCAGCCGGCGGCGGTCCCTTCGATCATGGCAAGTCTGCTTTCGCCGCGCTCCGGTCTCACTCCGGGCGCAAAGATCCTGCCCGAAGGCATGAAGGCCGTCCTGGACCTTCGCTCCCGCTACGGATCGGGAAACACACCGCTGACCGATATTTCCAAATATCTTGACCTCTCGTTCTACGAATCGGCCACAGGCAGCAAATGACGGACAGGGAGGAGTGAACCTATGGATCTCAAGGGCGAATATCGCATCGCCGCGCCGCGCGAGCACGTCTGGGCGCTGATCAACGATCCGGCTGTGCTGAAGGCCTGCATTCCCGGCTGCGAAAGCCTGGAGGGCACGCCGGAGACCGGTTTTGCGGCCCGCGTTACCACGAAGATCGGCCCGGTGAAGGCGACGTTCGCCGGCGAGGTGACGCTGTCGAACGTGACAGCGCCGGAAAGCCTGACGATCTCGGGTGAGGGCAAGGGCGGGGTCGCCGGGTTTGCCAAGGGCGGCGCCGATGTGCATCTCGCCGAAGATGGTGCCGATACCGTGCTCACCTATCTCGCCAAGGCGCAGGTCGGCGGCAAGCTCGCCCAGCTCGGATCGAGGCTCATTGATTCCACGGCAAAAAAACTCGCCGACGAGTTCTTCGAAAAGCTTGCGGCGCGCGCCGTCATGGTTGATCATGCAACCGATGCCGGTGTAGCGGAGGCTATCGCGACGGCGGCTGTTGCCGCGCCTGTCATGTCAGCTGCAGCACCGGCACCCATCCCACCTGCGGCTCCCGAAGCTGCCGGACCGGTTGTTGCACCCGCAGCGCCGGCCGGGCAGCGTGTGAGCTGTTTGCCCTATATTATCGCCGGCGTCGTTGCTGTCGCCGTCATCGCTGTCGCGGCGCTTGCCGCCTGAGTCTTTTTGAGAGGAGGGGCTCATGTCCCGCATCACCATTACCGTCAACGGCAAGCCGGAGACACGAGAGGTCGAGGACCGCACGCTGCTCGTGCAGTTCATCCGCGAGCATCTGGGGCTGACCGGCACCCATGTCGGCTGCGACACCACCCAGTGCGGCGCCTGCACGATCCATCTCGACGGAAAGGCTGTGAAGAGCTGTACGGTTCTGGCCGTCGCCGCCGATGGCTCGGAAGTGATGACCATTGAAGGTCTTGCCGAAGGCGGCAAGCTGCATCCGGTGCAGCAGGCCTTCCACGAACATCACGGCCTGCAGTGCGGCTATTGCACGCCCGGCATGATCATGGCCTCGGTCGACATGATCCGCCGCCACGACGGCATGCTCGACGAACACACCGTCCGCCACGAGCTGGAAGGCAATCTCTGCCGCTGCACCGGCTACCACAACATCGTCAAGGCGGTGCTGGATGCGGCGGAAAAACATCGCGCGGCGCATGCCGTCGCGGCCGAATAATCGGGAGGGGACACGGCCATGTACGCAACGACCTACCACAAGCCGAAGACGCTTTCCGAAGCCATCGACCTCTACGAGAATTCCGAAGAGCCGTCTTACCTCTCCGGCGGCCATACGCTGATCCCGACGCTGAAGAGCCGGCTTGCCGCGCCGCAGCACCTGATCGACGTACGCGCCATTCCGGAACTTTCCGGCATCGAAGTGACGGCCGACAAGGTCATCATCGGCTCGGCCACCAGGCATGCGGTCGTCGCCGCCTCGAAGGAGGTCAAGGCCGCCATTCCGGCACTGGCCGGCCTTGCCGGCTCGATCGGAGACGTGCAGGTGCGCCATATGGGCACGATCGGCGGTTCGACCGCCAACAACGACCCGGCCGCCGACTATCCTTCGGCCGTGCTGTCGCTCGACGCGATCGTCCACACCGACCGCCGCGCCATCCCGGCCGACGACTATTTCCAGGGCCTCTACACGACGGTGCTGGAGCCCGGCGAAATCCTCGTCCGCGTCGAGTTCAAGATTCCGGAAATCGCCGGCTATGCGAAATTTCGCAATCCGGCCTCGCGCTATTCGATGGCGGCCGCCTTCGTATCCAAGCACCGGGACGGGCATGTCCGCGTGGCGATCACGGGTGCCGGCAACGAAGGCGTGTTCCGCTGGACTGAGGCCGAAGAGAGGCTCAACGAGAGCCTCACAGTCGAAGCATTGGACGGCCTGACCATCGATCCGTCGCAGATGATGGGCGACATGCATGCCCCGGCCGATTATCGCGCCCATCTGGTGGCGGTGATGACCCGCCGCGCGGTGCAGAACCTCGGCGGCACGCATATTCTCTGAAGCAGATCTCTCAAGATCGCACAGGCTGGCGAGGGAGACTTCGCCGGCCTTTTCAATTCAAACGATGCGGATTCCAATCTGTGGCGCCGGTCCGGAGGGAACGCGCACATATCGGGCACAGTCGTCAAAAATCTCGCTCTGCCCCAAGCGCGGCGGCAACCCGGCCGAGTACAGCGATAAGCACAGCCTTGTCCTCGCCTGCAATCTCATCAAGGCGGCGGTCATGAGCCTTGGCGATGATATGCAGCCGCTCTTGCATTTGCCGGCCTTCCTCCGTCAGCCGGACGTTGTAGCTGCGCTGGTCCTCCGGATTTCCGCGCCGTTCGATCAATCCCCGCGTCACCAGTCCCTTAAGGCTCGACGTCAGCGTAGACCGGTCGCGCCCGCAGATTCGGCTGAGTTCCGACGGCGTCATGCTTTCCTTCTCCGCAAGCACCGTCAACAGCGAATACCAGCCGGGCTTCAGGTCCGCTTTCCCGGCCGCCCTGGCAAAGGCCTGGAAAGACGCCTCCTGGGCCACGCGCAGGTGGTAACCAATGAGATTCTGGAAAATGGCAGGAATGAGATCCTTGTTCTCTGCCGGCATCTCCCCGACCTGCCGTTCCGATGATTTCACCGACATTGTCCGTCCTCCGTCACCGAAATCTATCAGGAACCAGGGGCACAGCAAGCTCGCGGATATCGAAACCGGGCGGATCAGGGTCTGCCGATGGCCAGCGCTTTCCGTTTGCGGCGAATGGACATCCATATGGCGAAGAAGATCACCATCAGCACGATCCAGAGAAACGGGAAGACCAGGAACACCGCCGTATAGGCACAGGCACCTTCGAAACAGGAGCCGGTCATTTCGAAAGCAGCCATCAGAATGGCGGCGATGCCCGCAACCGCACCCGTGCCGAGAATGCCCACGAGGGCGATGAGCCCATTGACCACATATTTCATTACCCCGTCTCCCTTTATTCGCAGAATGGCAGGTAGGAGACGGGCGTCAAGTCGGCCGTGGTCGGCAAAATTAGCGGGTTGCTGCGGAATATCAGCCATCTCAAAACGACAACCAGGGCCTTGATGACTGGCCTTCGGCGTGGTCTCTTGAGTGGATAACAAGCCGTGACAGGGCATTCGCCCGCTTTTCCAACGATGAGAGCGCCATGAGAGACTTCGAATTACCCGGCCGTTCGCTGGCCGTCGGCCGCAATGCCATGGCGGCAACTTCCCAGCCGCTGGCAACACTGGCGGCAATCGACATCCTGCGCAGCGGTGGCAACGCGATCGATGCGGCGGTTGCCGCCTGCGCCGTGCAATGCGTGGTGGAAGCCGGCTCGACCGGTATCGGAGGCGATTGTTTCGCGCTTCTCTCGCTCGGCGGAACGGACAAGATCATCGCCTATAACGGTTCCGGCCGCGCACCGGCCGCCGCGACCGTCGAGCACCTCCGCTCGCTCGGCATTACCAGCCTCACCCGCACCTCACCGCACACGATCACCGTGCCCGGTGCCGTGGATGCCTGGACACGGCTCGTCGCCGACCACGGACGCATGAAGATGGCCGACATCCTTTCGCCGGCGATCAAACTTGCCCGCGACGGTTATGCGCTGCCGCCGCGCTCGGCGTATGACCTCGCCGCGCAGGAAGAGATGCTGAAGGGAGACCCGACTGCAAGCCGCACTTTCCTCGTCGATGGCAAGGCCCCGCCCGCCGGCTCGATCCGATATCAGCGGGAACTCGCCGATACGCTGGAGGCGATTGGGCGGGAGGGCCGGGATGCCTTCTATCGGGGTCCGATTGCCGAGGATCTGGTTCGCTACCTGAACAGCATCGGCGGACTTCACACGCTCGAAGATTTCGCCACTGCGAAAGGCGAATATGTCACGCCGATCAAGACGACCTTCCGCGGCCACGAAATCCATGAGTGCCCGCCGAATGGGCAGGGCATCATCGCGCTGATGATCCTCAAGATCCTTTCGTATTTCCCCGGCAAAGGCGACCCGCTCTCTCCCGAACGGCTGCATATCGAGGTCGAGGCGACCCGGCTGGCCTATGCCGCCCGCAACCGCTTCCTCGCCGACCCGGCCAAGGTGGACGTGCCGGTCGACTATCTGCTTTCAGATGCGCTCGCCAAGGAACTGGCCGGCATGATCGATCCCACTAAGGCGATAACGGACTTGCCGAAGTTCGACGAAGTGCCGCACCGGGATACGATCTACCTTTCGGTGGTCGATAGCGATCGCAACGTGGTCAGCTTCATCAACTCGATCTTCTTCGTCTACGGCAGCGGCCGCATGGACCCGAACCACGGCGTCATGTTCCACAACCGGGGCTTCAGCTTCTCGCTCGATCCAGGCCATCCGAACGCAGTCGCTCCCGGCAAGCGGCCGATGCATACGATCATCCCCGGCATGGTGACGAAGAATGGACGTGCCGTGATGCCCTTCGGCGTCATGGGTGGCCAATACCAGGCGATGGGCCATGCGCATTTCCTCTCCAAAGTCTTCGATTACGGCATGGACCTGCAGAGTGCGATCGACCTGCCGCGCCTCTTCCCGCTGCCCGGCACCAACCAGGTCGAGATGGAACATCGGCTGCGCGATACGATCGGCCGGGACTTCGAACGGCGGGGTTTTCAGGTCAAGGCGCCGGAATCGCCGATGGGTGGCGCTCAGGCGATCTGGATCGACTGGGAAACCGGCGTATTGCGGGGCGGTTCCGACCCCCGCAAGGATGGCATGGCGCTCGGCATCTGACCTCTCGCCCGAACGTTTCAACGCCGCTGCGACGCAATCCGTTGCGGCGGGCGATTGCTGTTCAACACATCCCGCCGACCAAGATATTTCATGGAATATAACGCTGGCCAAAACTTCATCCCCGATATATTCAGGAAGATATCTCGTTGAGGATTGGAGAGGGAACCATGACCATTAGCCGTCGCTCCTTGATCAGGATCGCCATTGCTTCGGCGACCGCCGCCTTCCTGTCGCTGGCCGGCCTTGCCACGCCCGCCGTTGCACAGGAAAAGGTGACCGTCTTTGCTGCCGCCAGCATGAAGAACGCGCTCGACAACGCCAACAAGGCCTGGAGCGCCAAGGGGGGCAGGGCGGTGGCCGTCTCCTACGCGGCAAGTTCGGCGCTTGCCAAGCAGATCGAAAGCGGCGCGCCGGCTGACATCTTCATCTCGGCTGACCTCGACTGGATGAAATACGTTGCCGACAAAAAACTCGTGAAGGAAGAGACCCGCTCCAACTTCCTCGCCAACCGGATCGTGCTGATCACCGCGAAGGACAAGGCCGCACCGGTCGATATCAAGCCGGGCCTCGACCTTGCCGGTCTGCTGAAGGGCGGCAGGCTCGCCATGGGCGAGCCGAGTTCCGTTCCGGCCGGCAAATACGGCAAGGCCGCGCTCGAAAAACTCGGCATATGGGCCTCGGTCGAAAAGAGCGTCGCCGGGGCCGAGAGCGTGCGCGCCGCACTCGCCCTCGTATCGCGCGGCGAGGCGCCATACGGCATCGTTTACCAGACGGATGCGGCAGCCGATCCGGGTGTCGCAGTGGTCGGCACGTTTCAGGAAGACACCCATCCGCCGATCATCTACCCGATCGCCATTCTTTCGGAATCCAGGTCTTCGGATGCCGCCGCCTACCTCGAATACCTGAAGTCGGAAAAAGCTGCGCCTTTCTTCGAGAAGGAAGGCTTTACGGTTCTGAAGTAAGTCGGGTTAAGGTGGCTCGCGCTCCCTTGCGGGAGCCGCCTTCCTTTGGGGGTAGCGTTTGGACTGGCTGGTATTGAGCGACGAGGAATGGACGGCCGTCAGGCTCAGCCTGTGGGTGTCCAGCGTGGCGATGGTCGTCAGCCTTCCCTTCGGCATTCTCATCGCCTATCTGCTTGCCCGCGGGAAATTCTGGGGCAAGTCGATCCTGAACGGGGTCGTGCACCTGCCGCTCATCCTGCCGCCGGTCGTCACCGGCTTCATCCTGCTCATCGTGTTCGGCCGGCGCGGCGTCATCGGCGCTTTTCTTGACGAATATCTCGGCATCGTCTTTTCCTTCCGCTGGACGGGTGCGGCGCTTGCCTGCGGCGTCATGGGCTTTCCGCTGATGGTGCGCTCGATCCGACTGTCGATCGAAGCGGTCGACCACAAGCTCGAAGAAGCGGCCGGTACGCTCGGCGCCAGTCCTGCCTGGGTGTTCCTCACCGTAACGCTGCCGCTCATCCTGCCCGGCATCATCGCCGGCATGATCCTCGCCTTTGCCAAGGCCATGGGCGAGTTCGGCGCGACAATCACCTTCGTTTCCAACATTCCGGGCGAGACGCAGACGCTGTCGGCGGCGATCTATACCTTCACCCAGGTGCCGGGCGGTGATCTCGGCGCCATGCGGCTCACATTGGTCGCGATCGTCATCTCCTTTGCCGCGCTGCTCGCCTCCGAGCTCATGGCCTATCTGATCGGCAGGAGGGTCGACATCGAATGACCCTTGTCGTTGAGGCACAGCAGAAACTCGGCGGATTCACGCTTGATGCCGGTTTTACATCGGAAGGCGGCGTAACGGCGCTGTTCGGCCGTTCAGGCTCGGGAAAGACCTCGCTGATCAGGGTGATCGCCGGGCTCCTGCGGCCGGACCGCGGCCGGCTGATAATCGACAACGAGGTGCTGCTCGATACGGAAAACCGCATCTTCGTGCCGAAGCACAGGCGACGCTTCGGCTATGTCTTCCAGGAAGGACGGCTTTTTCCGCATCTCACCGTCCGCCAGAACCTCGTCTACGGCCGCTGGTTTGCATCGAAGGCTGCGCGGGGGGAGGACTTCGACCACATCGTCGACCTCCTCGGGATCGGCGCGCTGCTCGACCGGCGGCCGGGCAAGCTGTCGGGCGGCGAAAAGCAGCGCGTCGCGATCGGCCGGGCGCTCCTGTCGGCGCCGCGCCTGCTCCTGATGGACGAGCCGCTCGCGGCCCTCGACGACGAGCGCAAGGCGGAAATCCTGCCCTATCTCGAACGGCTGCGCGATGAGACCACGACGCCGATCGTCTATGTCAGCCATTCCGTGGCTGAGGTGGCGCGGCTTGCCGACCGGGTGGTCATGATGCGAGACGGCAAGGTCGAAGCGGTCGGCACTCCGTCGGATATCCTTGGCGGCTCATCCTTGCCGTCATCCGACCGCCGTGAAGCGGGTGCGGTTCTCTTCGGCACCGTGCAGTCGGTCGACACGGAACATCGTCTGGCAAACATTCGGCTTTCCACGTCGCATCTGATGGTACCGAATGCCCATGTTGAAGCCGGACGTACAGTCAGGGTGCATATTCCCGAACGCGACGTGATGGTGGCGATAAGACGGCCCGAGGGCCTGAGCGCTCTCAACATCCTCGATGGCCATGTCGCTTCGATGGAGCCGGACGGCGAGGGCATGGTCCGCATCCGCATCCGCTGCGGCGAGGATATGCTTCTCGCCCGTATCACCGCGCTCTCCGCCGAGCGCCTTGAACTCAAGCCTGGAAAGTCGATCTTCGCTGTCATCAAGACGGTGGCACTGGAGCGCTAGCGCTATCGTTCCTTCCGCCGCTGGGCACGCTCGCCTGCACGCTTGCGGCGCACTGGCTCTCCAGCCACTGAAGCATGTTACGGATTGTCGATCTTATTTGATTCTGTTTTGCAGCCGCTGCGCTGCATTGGGGATGGAGGACGTTGCTCGCGGTGCTGCCATCATCGCTTCATTCTGCAGAAACGAGGCGATGTCGCCCAGCAGCTTGAGTTCAACTTCCGCATGGACGGGATTGCCTGAAAGATTGACGGTCTCCTGTGGATCGGTTTCAAGATCGAACAGTTCCCGCTGGATTAAGCCGCCACTGGCATAGAACGTGAGCTTAAAGCGTTGGTCTCTCGCCATGGTCGCGTGCATCGGCGGGTTCCAGAAACTACCGCTGTCGTTCACGCCGGAATTGCGGTAGGCGCAGATCGCACTGCTGCGCCAGGCTGCATTCCGCAATGCCATGGCCACCAGATCCTCGCTCTCAAGGCAGGATCGCGTATCGAGGCCTGCCGCTGTGAGACATGTGGCCGCCACGTCGCGGCCTTGCGCGAGCGCGGTGCATCGGGTGCCGGCAGTGAGGTGGCCGGGCCAACGCAGCATGAGCGGCACTCCGGTGGTAGGCTCGTAGAGTGCAACGCCCTTGATGAAAAGCCCGTGATCGCCAAGCTGGTCGCCGTGGTCGGATAGGAAGATGACCAACGTGTCTTGGGCAAGGCCTGCGTCGTCCAATGCCGTCAAAACACGGCCGACCTGCACATCGAGGAAGGCAATGGAGGCGGCATAACCAAGACGGATCTTGCGTATCTCCTCCGGAGAGAAGTCTGCGAAACGTCCGAGATAGGAACCCTGCTGTTCCCGACGAACGCATTCGGGTTGCGTCGTACGCGAAACGACGGGGTCCGGAATCTTCGCGGCATCTATGCAATTCCTGAATGCGAGGGGGTAATCCTCATAGGGATCATGCGGGTCGAACAGGCTCATTAGACAGAAGAAGGGCTGCTCTTCCTCCTTCATCGACTGGACAAAGGATATGGTTCGGTCAGCCGCCCATTTGCTCATGTGCAGGGCTTCGGGGTGATGAAGTTCCTTCCGGCCGTTACTCCGAAGGGCGGCGAGGAAGTCGGGCGCCGTCTCGCGAAGCCAGGCCGCATAACCGTTGAAAGGGCTCTGAATCGAGACAGACGGTTCCAGACACCATTCGTAAATATCGAAACCGTCATGCGGATGCCGTTGATGTTCTTCCTGGACACGGCTGCTGACATGCAGCTTGCCGAAAAGCGCAGTCCGATAGCCGGCCTCCTGTCGAAGCCGTTCGGTGAACAGCACCTCGTCCGGCGGCAGGTTGTCATGCACCCGCTGCACCGCGTGGCCCGGCACGGGTTTGCCGGTGAAGATGCTGGCCCGTGAAGGCGTGCAGATCGGATTGTCGACCGTGCAGTGCTCGAATACCGCTCCAGCTTCGCCCAGTCGGTCGAGGTGAGGTGTCGGAATCCAGTCGCAGCCGTAGATGCCGAGCGTGTCTCGGCGCTGCTGGTCGGTCATGATCATCAGAATGTTGGGCGGTGTCACGGTACTTACCTCAGGATCACAGCATGATTTCTGGAAGGGCGGCTTTGGCTTTTTCCCGCAAGTCGGGAACGACCGCAGGGTCGATCCAGCGATACGGCCGGCGCAGCCGGGTGCCGACATCCGCCCATCCCCCGATCGCGGCCAGCAGCTTGTCCAGTGCTGCATTGGAATAGCCATGCATCCCTGCGAAGGGCGCAATGTGGTCCTCCAGGAAGGCGCGCAGCCGCCGCTCTATATTGAGCGCCTGATTGAGGTCGTCGGCCATGGACGAGGTCCATTGCTGTGCGCCGGATGGGCTAAGGCAGGCAACGTTCGAGAAAGCTCCGACCGCAACACCCTGTTCGACGCCTGTCGCGAGGTGATGCCCGGGGACATAGATTCCCCATGTATCGAGATGTCGGCGTGCCTGTTCGTACCACGAGGAATCCCCGTCTCCAAGTTTCACGCCGATTACCTGTGGGACCGGTTTGAGAAGGGTGGCCAGTTCGGCGGGGGCAAAGACGCGCTTGGCATGCGGCGGCTGATAGAGAATCAGCGGCACCGAGCCGGCGGCCTCGGCGGCCATCGTCAGGAAATCGGAAGCTTCCACTGTCGTCACGGGCCACCAGTCCGGAAGGATTACCTGAATTGCCTCCGGTCTCATGTCTGCTGCACGGCGTACGCGTTCCAGGGATATCCGGGAATCGGGCTGGCAGGCGCCGATCACGAAGGGCATTCCCGCATCGCTGCAGCGATCAGCCAGCAGTTGTTGGATTTGGTCGAACTCCGCCTCCATCTGATTGTGGAATTCACCGGCGGTGCCGTTGGAGTAAATGCCGTCCACTTTGGCGGCAATCAGTCGGTCGATTTCACAGGCAAGACGCGCGAAATCGATCGAGTCGCCTTCATTGATCGGCAGCAATAGCGTCGCCCAGTTTCCTCGAATACGACCCCAGCCGCCATCTCGCCGTTCGAATTTTGTGAGTGCCACACCCGCCTCCCTGTTTCGGCATGCACCTGAGGCCGCTCCCCAATCTGCGCCACCGCCGGCGGCAAGCCGGCCTTCTCTGCCAATTCCATTTATAGACTTGCAAGATATCCTACAAGTCGATATACCTCAACCATATTGGAAAGCCGGATCGCTAAAGGAGTCCTTCTTGGCCAAGCCGATAAAGCCGCTGGAGCGCCCGCCACTTCTGCATGTCAGCGTGCAGGAAAGCCTGCGCAGCTATATCGAGGACAACAATCTGACGGCTGGCGCGGCTCTGCCGCCGGAAACCTTCCTGGCGCAACAACTGGGCGTCGGGCGCAACTCCGTGCGCGAGGCAATCAAGGCGCTGGAATCGGTCGGTATCCTTGAGACGCGGCGCGGCATTGGCGTTTTTGTCAAGGAATTCTCGTTTGCGCCGCTGCTGGATAATCTCGCCTACGGGCTACAGGCGTCGTTGCGCGATGTGGAGGAACTGCTGGAAATCCGCCGCGTGCTGGAAACCGGCCTCATCGACAAGACCATACAGATGATCAGTGAGGACGACGTCGCTGAGCTTCGGCGTCTTACTGACCGCATGCGCCAGCGTGCCGAACGTGGTGAGAGTTTCGCCGAAGAGGATCAGCAGTTCCATCAGCTCCTGTTCCGCTGCCAGAACAACAAGATGCTGAGCACGCTGATCGATATCTTCTGGTCCGCTTTCTACAAGGCCTCGGGCTTTGCGAACCTGGCAAGCCCTACGCCTCTGGCGACCTGGCGCGATCACCATGAGATCGTCGAAGCCATTGCGGCAAGGGATATCGGGGGCGCCCGGAAGCGCCTGAGCGACCACTATTCAGGGATCGGGAGAGTCATTGCGAAGAACCGGCCAGAGGAGGTCGAGCCGGTTCCGCAATAAACGAAATACACAAGAGGAGGAGAACATGAATCGACGGAATTTCGGCGGCCTTCTGGCGGCGGGAGCCTTGCTTTTTTCAACGATTGCCGCAGTGATGCCTGTGCCGGCCTTGGCACAAGCGGGCAAGACCATTGTCGGTGGTTTCGATGTGGGGCCGGGCGGCTTCCAGGGCAATTTCAACCCGCTGACCGCCACCGCTGGCTTTACATGGCTGAACACCTATTTCGAGCCGCTGGTCATCTATACGTCGGACCTGTCGAAGCTCACCGGCGCACTGGCTTCGGAATTCGCCGTCGGTCAGGACAACCTGACCTACACGTTCAAGCTCGTCGATACGAAATGGCATGACGGCAAGCCTTTCACCTCGGCCGACGTCAAGTTCACCCTGGAACTCGCCAAGAACGCCGAGAGCGGCAGCATCTTTGCGGCGCGGCTTGCCGGCATTACATCGGTCGAAACCCCGGATGAACGCACGGCGGTTGTCAAGCTCAGCAAGCCGAACTCGGCGTTTCTGTCCGTGTTGTCGCAGGTCATGATACTGCCGCAACACACGCTATCGTCAGTGCCTCTCAAGGAAGTCGCCAAGAGCCAATGGTGGTCGACCAAGCCGGTCGGAACGGGTCCGTTCAAATTCGTGAAATACGTCAGCGATCAGTATGTCGAAATGGCCGCCTACGAGGGTTATCGGGGAGGCAAGCCGAAGGCGGATCGCCTGATCAACCGCTATTTCGCCAATCCTGCCGCGGCTGTCGCGGCGCTGAGAGCGGGGGAGATTCAGTTCACCTTCGCCGAACCGGATGATGCCAAGACCTTCAGCGGCAACGACAGTTTTCGGGTCATCGAAGGCGATTCCTATGTGGTCAACTATATCGGTTTCAATCACCGGGCCAAAATCTGGGATGACCTTCGCGTGCGGCAGGCTGTCATGTATGCCATCGACCGGAATGCGATCGTCTCCAGCCTTTTCGGCGGTGCAGCCAAGCTCGCCAATTGCGGCTATGTCGCGCCGCAGCTCCTTCCGAAGGACCTGACCGGCTATGCCTACGATCCCCAGAAGGCAAAGGACCTGCTGGCGGAAGCGGGCTGGGACAAGATCAACGGCGACAAGTCGATTCCGTGGCTGACCTATTACAATACACCGCAGGTCGCCAATGTCATGGCTGCGGTCCAGGCCATGCTGGCGCAGGTCGGCATCAATGTCGTCCCGCGGGCGCTCGATGTCCCGAGCTATAACGGCATCGTGCGCAGCGAAAAGTGGCAGGACTTTCCGATGATTTATGCCGGGCTGCAGAACGGGCCCAATCCGGCATCGCTCAATATCGGGTTGAACGCCGCCCAGATACCTCCATCGGGCAACAATATCATGCGCGTCGAAATGCCTGCGCTTACCGAGGCCTTGGACACGGCAATGGCGGAAACCGATCCGGCAAAAGCGGACGTCAAGTGGCAGCAGGTCTGCAAGGAAATGAATGCCGGGCTTCCCTGGGGGCCGATGTGGGTTGCGAGCCGCTATGGGGTCGCGTCGAGCAACCTCAAGGACTTCTTCTGGACGCCCGCTCCCGCCGGTGGTCCGTTCATCTCCCATCCGGAGAAGTGGGATATCGCTCCGTGATGAGCCTGTGAACCCAGATGCGGACGGCGTTCAAAACCCGTCCGCATCTCCTGCGGATCCTGTTGGTGAAACATGCTGCAATACATTCTCCGCCGTACTGCTGTCGGCCTGTTGATGCTGCTGGCCTTGACGGTTCTCATCTTCACATTGCTGCGGCTCACTCCCGGTGACCCGATCGATGCGTATGTCAATCCGTCGGTCCCCATGTCGGCATCCGATCTCCAGATACTTCGTACGCGCCTCGGCCTCGACCAGCCCTTGCCGGTGCAGTATTTCGCCTGGCTCGGGGCGGCTTTGACGGGCGATTTCGGCTATTCCATACAGTACAACGGCCAAGCGGTGCTGCCGCTCGTCCTCAGCCGTATCGGCCCGACGATCCTTCTGATGTTCAGCGGGCTCGCGATCGCGGTCATCGTCGGAATCGCAACCGGCATCTTTGCTGCGGTCCGGCGCAACAAACTGGCTGACCTCTCGCTCTCGACGGCGGCCTTCGTCGGAATTTCGAGTCCGGCCTTCCTGACTGCCCTGCTCGGGCTCTACGTATTTGCGGTGGTCCTGCGGTGGGTGCCGGCCGGCGGCATGCTGACGCCTGGCGCGCCTTTCTCGGTCGGCGATCTGCTTGCCCATCTCATCCTGCCCGCCACCCTGCTGTCGATCGGTCATGGCGCGCTGATCATGCGATACATGCGCTCTTCCCTGCTCGAAGTGCTGTCGCAGGATTATGTGCGCACGGCTCGCGCCAAGGGCGTCCGCGAATTCTGGGTCATCGTCAAGCATGCGGTCCGCAATGCACTTCTGCCGGTGATCACGCTGATCGGATCGACGATCGGCATCGCCATCGGCGGCGCGATCTTCATCGAAAGCGTGTTCGACTGGCCGGGCATGGGCCTCCTGATGATCAACGCCGTGGTCCGGCGCGACTATCCCGTGATCATGTGCGCGACACTTCTCACCGGAGCCTGCGTCATTCTCGTCAACCTGCTGACCGACATCGCCTATGCCGCTGTCGATCCGCGCATCAAGGTGGCATGAGATGGCGAGCTTGACACATACCCGCTCGGCAGGTCCCATCCGACGCGCCCTGTCCCGGTTTTTTGAGAACGGTGCGGCCGTCGCAGGCCTGGTCATCCTCGTTCCGATCCTTCTGCTCACGCTCACCTATGATTTCTGGTGGCCCTACAAGCCCAATGACATCGATCTCTTGGCGATGAACCGGGGGCCGTCATCGGCACACTGGCTCGGAAGTGACGGCGTGGGCCGGGATATCATGGCGCGGCTGCTGCAGGGCGGGCGGACCTCGCTGCTGGTCGCGACCGTCTCGATGGTGATCTCCACCTTCATCGGCTTTTTCATAGGGGCCTTGGCCGGCTTTGCAGGGCGTTTCGTCGACGGCGCTACGATGCGGTTCGTGGACCTCGCCATGACCTTGCCGCCGGTCATTTTCCTGCTGGTGCTCGCCTCGATCGTGGGCAGCGGCATTGTCCCGACGATCTTCGTGATCTCGCTGCTATCCTGGCCGGTCCTTTCGCGCATGGTACGGGCCCGGCTGCTGGAATTGCGCGAGCGCGACTTCGTCGTGGCGTCGCGCGGCATGGGCGCCGGCCTCTGGCATCTGCTGATCCGCCATGGTCTGCCCAATACGATCGATATCCTCGTCGTTTATGCCACTTTGCAGGTGGCGAGCGGGATCCTGCTGGAGGCGGGCCTTTCCTTCCTTGGCCTCGGCGTCACGCCTCCGGAAGCGAGTTGGGGCAACATGCTGAACGCCGCCCGCGCCACGCACGTACTCGAAAATTATCCGTGGCAATGGATGTTTCCCGGCGGAGCGCTCGTCGTGACCGTTCTCGCCATCAACTTCGTGGGCGACGGGCTTCGGGATGCCTTCGACCCGCGCTCCGAACTCAAGTGAAAGGTTAGAAATGCCTCTCTTTACCGGCGTCATCCCACCCGTCGTCACCCCGCTCACCGCGGCTTTCGAAGTGGACCGTCCTTCATTCACACGTGTCATAGACCACTTGCTCGAGGGCGGGGTGCATGGCCTGTTCGTGCTTGGCTCGACCAGCGAGGTTGTCTTTCACGATGAAGCCGTGCGGCGGCGCATCATCGAACATGCGGTCGAACAGGTGCGCGGCCGCGTGCCGATCCTGGTCGGCGTGATCGACCCCACGACGGAACGCGTCATTGCCCATGCAAAGACGGCACAATCGGCAGGCGCCGACGCAATCGTCGTTACGGCTCCGTTCTATGCGCGCACCAATCAATCCGAGACCATCGATCACTTCCGTTACATAAGGGAGGCGGTCGACCTGCCGGTGATCGCTTATGATATCCCTGTCTGCGTCCACACAAAACTCGAACGTCGCACCACCGTCACGCTGGCACGCGAGGGGACGATCGTCGGCGTCAAGGATTCGAGCGGCGATGACGGCAATCTTCGCTTTGTGATGGCGGACACCGCCGATCTGGCGGATTTTTTCGTCATGACCGGATCGGAGATCGTCGCCGACAGTGTCGTGAACATGGGAGCGCATGGCATCGTGCCCGGCCTCGGCAACGTCGATCCGCACGGCTATGTGCGCCTCTGGAACCTTTGCCAGGCGGGTGATTTCGTTGCGGCACGCCGGGAACAGGAGCGGCTTTGCCGGCTTTTCGAGATGGTGTGGGTCAGCCTGCCGCGGACGAGTGCGGGTTCAGCCGGAGTAGGGGCCTTTAAGACCGCCATGCGCAGGCTCGGGATCATCGACACCAACGTCATGGCCCGTCCGCAGCGATCCCTCAACGACGAAGAGGCGGCCATCATCGATGGCATCCTGCGTCAAACAGGCCTTCTGGATTGATGATGAGTGCAGTGCCGATCCTCGAAATCTCCGGATTGACCACGGTATTCCGCATCGGCGATCGCGAGATCGCCGCGGTACGGGACCTCAGCCTCGCCGTGGCGACCGGAGAAACAGTTGCCTTGGTCGGCGAATCCGGCTCGGGAAAGTCGGTGACGAGCCTCTCGATCATGGGGCTGCTGCCGCGTGGTGTCGGCCGCATCGCGGCGGGAAAGGTTCAGCTCAGGCGGAAGTCGGGAGAATTCGTCGAACTGCAAAGCCTCGGCGGCGAGGCGCTGCGCCGTGTGCGCGGCAACGATATCGGCATGGTGTTTCAGGAGCCGCTGACCAGCCTCAATCCGGTCTATACGATCGGCGAACAGATTGCCGAACCGATCCGCATCCATCTCGGCAAGTCCCACCGGGAAGCCTTGGCGGATGCCATCCAGCGGCTGGAGGATGTGGGCATTCCCGATCCGCGGCGGCGTGCCCGGCAGTATCCGCATGAGCTTTCGGGCGGCATGCGGCAGCGGGCGACCATTGCCATGGCGCTCGCCTGCAATCCGACGCTTTTGATCGCCGACGAGCCGACAACGGCTCTTGACGTTACCATCCAGGCGCAGATCCTCGACCTGCTCGGCCAGCTCCAAAAGGAACGCGGGATGGGCATGCTGTTCGTGACCCATAATCTCGGGGTCGTCGCCGAGATCGCCGATCGCGTGGCGGTCATGTACGCCGGTTCGCTGGTCGAGACCGGCAGCGTGGCGCGCGTCTTCTCCCATCCACGCCACCCTTACACCAAGGGGCTGATGCGCTCGGTGCCGCGGCTTGGAAAGGCGACGCTTCTCAAGGAAGCGGGAACGCCGCTGCCGACAATCGCGGGATCGGTTCCGAGCCTGATGAACCTGCCGCAGGGCTGTCCGTTCGCTCCACGCTGTCCTTATCGGATAGAGGCCTGCTCCGAAGCCTATCCGAAGCTCGCCGATGCCGGTGAGGGCCAGCTCAGCCGCTGCATCCGTTGGCAGGAGATCTGACCGATGTCACACGAATTTTTCCTTGAGGTCAGTGGGCTCGGCAGGGATTTTGCTCCGGTGGCATTTGCGCGCGGGCCGATCGTCCGCGCTGTTCAGGACGTCTCCTTCAGGATCAGACGCGGTGAGGTCGTCGGCCTTGTCGGCGAATCCGGCAGCGGCAAGACGACGATCGGCCGCATGGTCGCGCAACTGATCGAGCCCACTTCCGGAAGCATCCGTTTTGGTGGCGTCGAGACGGCAAGCCTGACGCGTCGCGAGCTCCGCCGCCTGCATGCGCGCGTGCAGTACATTTTTCAGGATCCCTTCGCCAGCCTCTCGCCACGAATGACGATCGGCGAAATTCTCATGGAAGGGCTCGATATTCAGCGGATCGGCAGCAAGTCGGAGCGGGCCGCGAAAGCCTCTGAGGCGCTCGCGTCGGTAGACCTGCCGCCTGATGCGATTTCGCGCTATCCGCACGAATTTTCCGGCGGCCAGCGGCAGCGCATCGGTATTGCGCGGGCGCTGACGCTCGCGCCCGACCTGATCGTCGCCGACGAGCCCGTATCGGCGCTCGATGTTTCCATCCAGGCGCAGATCGTCAACCTGCTGCGTGACCTGCAGATGCGGCTCGGCCTTACCATGCTGTTCATCGCGCATGACCTTGCCGTGGTTGAATACGTCGCCGATACCGTGATCGTGCTCTATCTCGGGCGGATCATGGAAATGGCGCCGAGCCGGGCGCTTTACGCCAGTCCGCAACATCCTTACACGCGCGCCCTGCTTTCGGCCGTTCCGTCGCCCGATCCTTCAAGGCACACCACCCGGCAAATCCTCAAGGGCGATATTCCAAGCCCTGCGAACCCTCCCAGCGGCTGCGTTTTTCGCACGCGTTGTCCGGTCGCGATCGAGGCCTGTGCGAGCGTCGTGCCGCCGCTCCGGGAAGGGGCGAAAGGGCATTTCAAGGCGTGCATCCGCGACGATCTGGACTGATCCGGCAAACAGGAAAGGTTTCTCCATGATGAAGAACTTGCTCCTTATCGGCGTCGATCAGCTTCGCGCTCAGCCTGCGGATGGTTGAGGGCATTCTGGTCGTCCGCCCGGTTCATGATCGCCGGCAAGCCCGGAGCCTACGCCGCCGCCAGAAGAGAGAAATCATCCTCAGCATCGAGCATCGTTCCACAAAGGACTTGAACAACGCTTGACAGCTTTGAAACAGGATGCATTGTAAAGCGGTTTAGTAAAGCGCTTTACAAAATTGGCAGGATAACGGTTTCCGATGTCTCCCAAGCGAGCAACAAGCCTGAAAGATGTCGCCGAAGCGGCGGGAGTATCGGTGACGACTGTCTCCCGGCTTCTGAACGGCTCGCTCGAGCTTCCCTCGGAAACAAAATTGCGCATTGAGAAGGCCATTCGGGACCTCAAGTACGAACCTAATCCGCACGCTCGCAGGCTGAGTCGCGGCCGCTCGGATACGATCGGTCTCGTCGTTCCGGACATCGCAAACCCCTTCTTCGCGACCCTCGTTTCGGCGGTCGAGGAGGAGGCCGACAAGCGCGGCCTCGCGCTGTCGCTGTATGCGACCCTCAACCGCCCCGGCCGCGAAATCTCCTACGTGACTGCGCTCGGCCGGAACCATGTCGATGGTCTTCTCTTCATAACGAACCACCCCGACAATGGCGAACTGGCTTCGCTGATCAACCAGACAGGCAAGGTCGTTATCGTCGACGAAGACGTGCCGGATGCCGTGGTGCCGAAGCTGTTCTCCGACAATGACCATGGCGGTTATCTCGCGGGACGGCATCTCGCCGATCACGGGCATCGGCGCGTCATCTATGCCGGCGGCCCTCGGGAGATGATCAGCACCCGTCGTCGCTCACAGGGTCTCGAGCGTGCGCTCAAGGAGCGGGGAGAGCCGTTTGAGGTGATACGCTACGAGGGCAGCTACACCGTGGAATTCGGCCGCGAAGCCGCACGCCGCTTCCTCGATGAAAGCATGCCGGCGACGGCAATCTTCGCCAGCTCCGACGAGATTGCGATCGGCCTCATTGAGGTCCTGCGTGCCCAGGGCGTCTCGATCCCCCATGAAGTCTCGGTCGTCGGTTTCGACGACGTCGGGCCGCTGCACCTTTTTGCTCCACCGCTGACCGCGATACGCCAGCCCGTCCGGGCGCTTGGCGAACGCGCTCTGGCGCTGCTTCTGGAAACAAACTGGCAGGAGCCGGAAAGCCTGGCCTCCGAAGAGCTTCTGCCGGTCGAAATCGTCGTGCGGAACTCCGTTGCGCCGCCGTCGAAATCATAACAGCAACGACCCTGAACCAAACAGAGGATGAACACATGACTATTCTGACACGCAGAATGTTGACCACCGCCCTGGCAGCGACCGCCTTGGCCGGCATTTCGCTCGGCTCCATGGCCCAGGCCGCCGAAAAGACCTTCGCTCTTGTCCAGATCAACCAGCAGGCGCTATTCTTCAACCAGATGAACGAAGGCGCACAGAAGGCAGCGGATGCCGCCGGCGCCAAGCTTGTGATCTTCAACGCCAACAATGATCCGGCTGCTCAAAACAGCGCGATCGAAACCTACATCCAGCAAAAGGTCGACGGCCTTGCGGTCGTTGCGATCGACGTCAACGGCATCATGCCTGCGGTGCAGCAGGCCGCTGCCGCCGGCATTCCGGTCGTCGCCATCGACGCCATCCTGCCGGAAGGCCCACAGAAGGCGCAGATCGGCGTAGACAACGCCAAGGCCGGTGCCGATATGGGCAAATTCTTCCTCGATTACGTGAAGAGCGACATGGGCGGCAAGGTGAAGTACGGCGTCGTCGGCGCGCTGAATTCCTTCATCCAGAATGTGCGCCAGGAAGGTTTTGAAAAGACCGTCAAGGGCGTCGAAGGCGTGGAGACGGCCGGTGTCGTCGACGGCCAGAACATCCAGGACAACGCTCTTGCCGCTGCGGAGAACCTGATCACCGGCAACCCGGACATGACGGCCGTCTACGCCACGGGCGAACCGGCACTGATGGGTGCCATTGCCGCCGTCGAAAGCCAGGGCAAGCAGTCCGACATCAAGATCTTCGGCTGGGACCTCACGGCGCAGGCGATCGCCGGCATCGATGCCGGCTATGTGACCGCCGTGATCCAGCAGGATCCGGCCGCCATGGGCGCGGCAGCGGTCGACGCTCTGAAGAAGATCGCGGACGGCGGCAGTGTCGAAAAGACGATCTCCGTGCCGATCACCATCGTCACCAAGGAGAACGTCGAACCCTATCGGGCCGTTTTCAAATGATCTCCGAAGGACAGCTCCCAACCGCTGTCGCAGGAGCCGGGGGAGGAGATATCCTCTCCCGGCAGTCCGGCGAGGGTGCCGTTCGCCAACCCAGGGTTTCGCTCAGGGGCATCCGCAAGACATTCGGTTCGCACCAGGCGTTGCGCGGTGTCGATCTCGATATCTATCCGGGTGAGTGCCTTGGCCTCGTGGGCGACAATGCCGCCGGCAAGTCGACGCTCACCAAGGTCATCTCCGGCACCTATATCCCGGATGACGGATCCATCTCGATCGAGGGGCAGGAGGTTCGCTTCAGCGGACCGGCCGACGCTCGCGACCGCAACATCGAAATGGTGTTCCAGGATTTGAGTCTGTGCGACCATGTCGATGTCGTCGGCAATCTCTTCCTCGGCCGAGAGCTGACGAAAGGCCCCTTCCTTGACCGCTCCCGCATGATGACCGAAGCGCGTGCCATGCTCGATGCACTCGAAATCCGCATTCCGCGCCTCGGCGCCAAGGTCGAGAAGCTCTCGGGTGGCCAGCGCCAGGCGATTGCGATTGCCCGCGCGGCCTCCTTCAATCCCAAGGTCCTCATCATGGACGAGCCGACTTCGGCCCTGGCCGTCGCCGAGGTGGAGGCCGTGCTCAACCTGATCAACCGGGTGAAGGCCAAGGGCGTCTCGGTCATCCTGATCACCCATCGCCTGCAGGATCTTTTCCGCGTCTGCGATCGTATCGCCGTCATGTACGAAGGCACCAAGGTGGCGGAACGCGACATCGGCAAGACCGACCTCCAGGATCTCGTGCAACTGATCGTCGGAGGGCAGAAACATTGACCGCCTATACCGAACGCGCGGCCGGCTCTCCGGTCGCAGACTTCCTTTCCGAACACGCACAGGTCCTGTCGATTGCCGTGTTCTTCCTCGCCTGCCTCGTCTTCTTCTCCGTCACCACGGACACGTTCCTGACGCTTGGCAACATCCTGAACGTACTGCGTCAGGCCGCTCCGATCCTCGTCGTGGCGGTGGCGATGACCCTCGTGATCATCACCGGCGGCATCGACCTGTCGGTCGGCTCGCAAGTGGCTCTGATCAATGCGGTTGCCGCGATCATCCTCGCCATGGGCTATCCGTGGCCGGTCGTGGCGGTGGGCATGCTGGCCTTCGGTGCCTTGCTCGGAATAGCGCAAGGATGGTTCGTCGCCTACCAGGGCATTCCGGCCTTCATCGTGACGCTTGCCGGTCTTTCCATCCTGCGCGGCTTTGCGCTCTACCTGACCCAGGGCTATTCGATCCCGATCAAGGACGTGCCCGGCTTCTTTGCGATCGGCCGGGGTGAATTTCTGGGCATGCCCGTGCCGGCGCTGATCGCCATCCTGGTCGCCGTTGTCGGATACGTGATCATTGCTTATACGAAATACGGCCGGCAGGTCGTTGCCGTCGGCTCGAACCTCGAAGCGGCCCGTCGTGTCGGCATGCCGGCGAAATGGATCGTGGCTTCGGTCTACATGGTGTCGGGCATCGCTTGTGCATTGGCGGGCTTGCTGATCGCCGCGCGCCTGGGCTCCGGCTCGTCCAATGCGGCGGTCGGTTTTGAACTGCAGGTCATCGCGGCCGTGGTTTTAGGCGGCACGTCGCTGATGGGTGGTCGCGGCAGCATTCTCGGAACGGTGCTTGGTACGCTTACGATCGCCGTCATCGGCAACGGGCTGATCCTGATGCACATCTCGCCCTTCTTCACGCAGATCGTGACGGGTGCGATCATCCTCGTGGCGATCTGGCTCAACACGAAGATCTTCACCACCAACTTCCGCTTCGGCAAAAAGAAGGCGTGAGGGAGCCATGATGAGAGAACGTTCCGAAGCGCACGTTCATTCGGGCAAGGTGATGACGGTGAGAGGGCCGGTCTCCGTCTCCGATCTCGGCATCACTCTTATGCACGAGCACATCCTCAACGACTGTCGCTGCTGGTGGCATGCGCCCAAGACGCCGGAGCGGCAGTACCTGGCCGAAAGCTTCGTCTGCATCGAGATCCTTGGCGAACTGCGCCAGGATCCCTTCGTCAACAAGCACAATATCACGCTGGACGACGAGCCGCTCGCCATCATGGAACTGAAGGACTTCGCCAGGCACGGCGGACAGACGGTGGTCGAGCCCACCTGCCAGGGGATCGGCCGGAACCCGCAGGCCCTGAAGCGCATATCCGAGGCCTCGGGGCTCAATATCGTGATGGGCGCCGGCTACTATCTCGGCTCCTCGCATCCCGCCAGGGTGGCGGAGATGACAATCGACCAGATCGCCGACGAGATCGTGCAGGAGGCAACCGCCGGCGTCGACGGCACCGACATCAAGGTCGGGCTGATCGGCGAAATCGGCGTGTCGTCGGATTTTACCGACGAGGAAGAGAAGTCGCTGCGGGCGGCGGCGCGCGCTCAGGTCCGCACGGGGCTGCCGCTGATGGTACACCTGCCCGGCTGGTTCCGCCTCGGCCACAAGGTGCTGAATATTGCGGAAGAGGAGGGGGCGGAGCTTCGCCACACGGTACTCTGCCACATGAACCCGTCCCATGACGACCTTGGCTATCAGGGCGAGCTCGCCGCGCGCGGCGCATTTCTCGAATACGACATGGTCGGCATGGATTTCTTCTATGCCGACCAGCAGGTGCAGTGCCCGAGCGACGAGGAGGCTGCGCGCGCCATCGTCAAGCTGATCGAGCGCGGGCATATCGACCGCATCCTGCTCTCCCACGACGTCTTCCTGAAGATGATGCTGACGCGCTACGGCGGCAATGGATACGCTTACATCCTCAAGCACTTCCTGCCACGATTGAAGCGGCACGGGGTCGCTGACGCGCAGCTCGACATTCTCATGCGGGACAATCCGAGATCGGTGTTCGAGGCCAAGGCCTCACCGCCAAAACGATGACAGAAATGGAAAGACCATGACCAAGAAAGTCCTCCTCGTCGGCGAGAGCTGGGTCAGCTCCGCCACCCATTACAAAGGCTTCGACCAGTTCGGCAGCGTCACCTTCCATCTTGGTGCCGAGCCGCTGGTGAAGGCGCTGGAAGGCAGCGAATACGAACTCACCTACATGCCGGCGCATGAGGCGGTGGAGAAGTTTCCTTTCGATATGGACGGTCTCGACGCCTACGACGCGATCATCCTATCGGACATCGGCGCCAACTCGCTGCTGCTGCCACCGGCGGTCTGGCTGCATTCGAAGACCGTGCCGAACCGCCTGAAGCTGATCAAGGCGTGGGTCGAGAAGGGCGGCGGCCTGCTGATGGTCGGCGGCTATTTCTCCTTCCAGGGTATCGACGGCAAGGCGCGCTGGCGACGCACGGCGGTGGAAGACGTGCTGCCGGTGACCTGCCTTCCCTATGACGACCGCGTCGAAATTCCGGAAGGGGCCACCGCCGTCATCACCAATGCGGATCATCCGACGGTGACCGGCATGAGGGGCGAATGGCCGCTGTTGCTCGGCGTCAATGAGGTTGAGGTACGCGATCGCGCCGATGTCGAAGTCGTCGCCCGCCTGCCGGAAGACCAGGGCGGCCATCCGCTGCTCGTCACCGGACGTTTCGGCAAGGGACGCAGCGTCGCCTGGACCTCCGATATCGGGCCGCACTGGCTGTCGCCGGCATTCTGCGAATGGGAAGGCTATGGTCGCCTCTGGAAGAACATTCTCGGCTGGCTGAGCGCGGATCGCTGAGGCGACCGCGGCTTCCGACACGGGTCAGCGGGCTAGGATCGCCCGCAACTCGTCGCTGGTTGGGAAGGCCGATCGGGTGCCGCGGCGGCTGACGGTGAGGGCGGAGGCAGCAGCGGCATGGCCGATGGCGCGTGTATCGAGTTCGACGCCGCGAAGTGCCGCGGAGGCAAGCGCGACCGCCATGAAGGTATCGCCGGCTCCGGTCGTGTCGATGACGTTGGTGGCGACGGCCGGGATGGTGGCGATTTCCCGGCCTTGGCTGGCCAGCATGGCGCCGTCGCCGCCGAGTGTCAGCACGACGTGACGCACGCCGGATTGCAGCAGCCGCTCGGTTGCGGCGTGGTCTGAGAGACCGGTGAGGCTGTGGGTCTCGCCACGATTCAGGAAGGCGATGTCGACAAGAGGCCAGAGGTCGGCGAAGTAGGGCCGGAGCGGCGAGGGGTTGAAGGCGGTGACGAGGGCGCGGCGTCGGGCTTCCTGAAGCAGGCCACGGGTCGTCGCCTCGCTGAGATTGCCCTGCAGGACCAAAAGGTCACCGGCGGCTGTGTCGAGTGCGGCAATCGCCTCTTCGAGCGCCAGCGAGCCGGCGGATTCGGTCGTGGTGACGATGGCGTTCTCGCCGTCCGGGGTGGTGAAGATGATGGAGAAGTCGCTGGAACGGCCGGCAAGCGCAACGAGCTTTGCCTCGACCGGTTCCGGCGCAAGCTGATCGCGGATGGTCTGGGCGCGGAAGTCCTCGCCCACGGCTGCGACGAGGGTGGTGGGAAGACCAGCACGGGCCATGACCACGGCCTGGTTTGCACCCTTGCCGCCGAGGTCGCGGGTTTCCTCGCGACCGAGGATGGAAGCTCCGGCTTCCGGCATGGTCGACACGGATATGGTTTCGTCGACGGCGACGTTACCGATGACATGAGCCCGTATCGGGGCACGAATATTGGCAGGCATGACTGGCCTTCGGAAAGGAATGAAAATGCAGCAGATATCGGATAACAATTCGAGCGCCATAAGGGAAATATTCGGTACTGACAAGGCGCTGATCGGAATGATCCATTGCCTGCCGTTCCCCGGCGCGCCGCGTTACCGCGGGATAGCAATGGACACGATCTACGACGCCGCGATGGGTGATGCCGAGGCACTGATCGATGGTGGAATGCATGGGCTGATCATCGAAAACCACGGCGACATTCCTTTCTCGAAGCCGGAAGATATCGGCCCGGAAACCTCTGCTTTCATGTCGGTCATCACCGACCGGATCGCCCGCGCGACCGGCATTCCGATCGGCATCAACGTGCTGGCGAACGCGCCGATCCCGGCCTTTGCCATCGCCATGGCGGGTGGTGCGAAGTTTATCCGGGTCAACCAGTGGGCCAACGCCTATGTCGCCAACGAAGGCTTCATGGAAGGCCGGGCGGCGGAAGCAATGCGTTATCGATCCCTCCTTCGCGCCGAACACATCAAGGTTTTCGCGGACAGCCATGTGAAGCATGGCGCCCATGCGATCACCGCCGATCGCACGATCGAGGAACTGACCCGCGATCTCGCCTTCTTCGACGCCGATGCGGTGATCGCCACCGGCCAGCGTACCGGCAATTCGGCGACCATCGAGGAGATCGAGACGATCGGGGCCGCAACCCATCTGCCGCTGCTTGTCGGTTCCGGAGTCACCAAGGACAATATCGTCGAGATTCTCAAGCGCACGAACGGTGTCATTGTCGCGTCCTCGCTGAAGGAAGGCGGCGTCTGGTGGAATCCCGTGGAACCGGCCCGCGTCAAGGCCTTCGTCGAAGCCGCCCACCCGGCGCTGGAGAGCTGAAATGGCCGAAACCCTGTCCGAGCAGATCCTGAGAGAAAACAAGGCCGTCTTCGACGCAATGATCGGCCATCGCTTCGTCGAAGACATCAAGGCCGACCGCCTGCCGAAGGACGTCTTTGACCGCTACCTTGTTTTTGAAGGTGCCTTCGTCGACACGGCGATCTCGATCTTTGCCTTCGCCGCCGCGAAGGCGGGGACCATCGCCCAGAAGCGCTGGCTGGTCGGCGTGCTGGACGCGCTCGCCAACCAGCAGATCGCTTACTTCGAAAAGACCTTTGCCGAGCGCGGCATCGAACCTGAAGGCTTCGATACGTCCATTCCCGAGGTCGCGACCTTCCGCGACGGCATGCTGGAGATCTCCCGTGACGGCGGCTATCTCGACACGGTCGCGGCAATGTTCGCCGCCGAATGGATGTACTGGACTTGGTCGAAGGAGGCGGCTTCTCAGCAGATCAGCGATCCGCTTCTGAAGGAATGGGTGGATATTCATGCCCATGAGGATTTTGCCGCGCAGGCGCGGTGGCTGAAGGCGGAGCTCGATCATGCAGGCGAGAGGATGAGCCCGGATGAGCGCTCGCGCCTCAGCGGTATCTTCGGCCGGGCGCAGGCGCTCGAGATTGCCTTCCACGACGCTCCCTATTTCTGATCCAGGAGGAACCCATGATCGAAATCGACGGCAGGCGCCTCAACGCCAGGCTCCAGGCCTTCGCTGCGATCGGTGGCACCCGGAAGGGCGGCGTCAACCGGCAGGCGCTGACGGAAGAGGATCGTCGGGCGCGCCGGCTGCTGGCCGAGTTGGCGTGGGCAAGGGGCTTTTCGGTCTTCCAGGATCCCATGGCCAACCTGTTCATCCGCCGCGCCGGGCAAGACGAAACGCTCCCGCCGATGCTGATCGGCAGCCATCTCGACAGCCAGCCGGCGGGCGGACGTTTTGACGGCGCACTCGGCACGCTGTCCGCTTTCGAGGTGCTGGAAAGTCTGGAGGATGCGGGCATCGAGACGGAACGCCCGGTCGTCGTTGTGGCCTGGACCAACGAGGAGGGCTGCCGTTTTGCGCCGGGCTGCATGGGGTCCATGGCCTTCGCTGCCGGCGAGATACCGGCGGAATGGCAGCAGAAGCTCGCGACCGATGGCGCTGCCTTCGCTGGAGAATTGAAGGCGACGATCGAAAGCCTGCCGCGGGCGCAGATGCTTCCTTTGGGCTTTCCCATCCATGCCTAGCTCGAAGTCCATATCGAACAGGGACCGTCGCTGGAAGCGGGCGGCATTTCCATTGGGGTGGTGACCGGAATCCAGGGCACACGTTGGCTGAACGTCGAAATTACCGGTCAGACGGCGCATGCCGGAACCACCGGATTGGCTTATCGGTGCGATCCGTTGCGCGCTCTGACCACCGCGCTTTCCGGTCTCTACGAGACGATCATGCCTTCGGACCCGGATGCTCGCTTCACCATCGGCCGCATTTCGGTCGAGCCCGGCTCGGTGAACGCGATTCCGGACAAGGCTTGCTGCACCGTGGATATCCGGCATCCTGATCCGGCCCGGCTGGACGAGTTCGAACGCTCGATTGCATCGAGCGTCACGACGGAAGCCGAGCGCCAGCGCTGCACGGTTGCGATCTCGCGATCTTTCGATATGCTGCCCTGCACCTTTGCCGCCGACCTGCAGCAGGTAGTCGAACGGGCCGCTGCCGAAAGAGGCCTCGAAAGCATGAACATGTTGTCCGGCGCCTTTCACGACGCTTTGTTCGTCAACCGCGTTGCGCCGTCGGCGATGATATTTGTTCCGTGTCGCGACGGCCTGAGCCACAACGAGGCGGAACATGTCGAACCCGAGCATATCATTGCCGGCTGTCAGGTGTTGGCTGAAGCGACGCTGCTCCTGGTCTCGACCGCCGACTCGTAATGCTGCTTTTGCAGCTGAGTTGACATGATGTCCGCCCGCAAAACCACCGGAAGCCGAGGGGAGCCCTCGACTTCTGGTGGTCGACCATATCTGCATCGACTATCTGTGCCAGGCACCCGTCCTGCCCCATCGCCGCCTTACCTCCAGTCGCGCCGATGCCGCTCCCGCCAGCTGTGCTCACGCCAGTGGCGACGCGGATGGTGACCATGATGCCAGCCTCGCGGGCGATCCCATCCGTAGTGACGACGTGGCGGTGAGCGCCAACGGTTCGGCCTGCATTCGCCCCAGCGGTTCAAGTGATATCCACGGCCACATGCCCAATCGACGCTGACCACAGGCGATGCCGCTGGCGCCCTCACATGTCCGATGGGCATCGCGTTCGTGGCCGTCCCGATGAGGGAGCCTGCAATCATGACAGCAGTGATGATGATGATACGCATATGTCTGCCTCCTATTGGATGGAGACATTTCGCGCCAGGACCGCTGAATGGCGGCTGAATCGGGCGTTCATCTCGGAGCTAACTGGTTTTGCGCTGGCGCAACCGCCGCTATCAGGCGAGCCGTTTAGGCTGGAATGTGCCTCGCAGGCAATTGAACTGCACTTGTTCTTAGGCGACAGGAAGCGTTTCAGCCGTCGGTCGATATCGTGATCGACTTCCAGGTATCGATTTCGTTCTGAAGCCGCTGTATTCTCTCAGATACGAGCTCGAGGGCGTCGCTGCCGAGCAGGAGTTGCGGCGGCGGTGCATCAGATTCGATCAGCCTCAGAACGGCCTCTGCGAGCTTGCCGGGATCGCCGAGTTGTTTGCCGCTTTTGGCTTGACGTGCCTCGCGGATCGGATTGAAGAGCTTATCATACTCCGCAATCGAACGTTCTGTCCGGACCATCGAGCGCCCGGCCCAGTCCGTGCGGAATGAGCCCGGGCAAAGCGCCGTGACATGGACGCCAAACTGCGCCATTTCCGAGCGCATGACCTCAGAGATACCCTGTAGGGCGAATTTACTGCCACAGTAGTAGGCGATACCGGGCATGGTGATCATGCCGCCCATGGAGGTTACATTGACTATGAAGCCGCGGCGTCTTTCCCGGAATCTCGGCAGAAAGGCTTTGGCGACCGCAACAGCGCCGAAGACATTGACATCAAACTGCCGTCGCATCTCTTCGAGCGGCGATTCTTCGAGAACACCTTCGTGACCATAGCCGGCGTTGTTGATCAGAACATCCACCGGTCCATGGTCTTTCTCCACCTGATCGACCACGCCGGATATCTTCTCGAACTCCGTCACATCCAACTCGACGGGAATTAGCGAAGGCAAGCTTTCGGCGAGGCTCGTGCGCGCGGCATTTGAACGAGCGGTGCCGATGACGGCGTGGCCAGCCGTGCTGGCAGCCGTAGCGATCGCGAGGCCGAAACCGGAATTGGCGCCGGTAATGAAGAAGGTCTTTTTTGACATCATGCGAACTCTCTTCTTGATTGATGAAGTTCTTGACAATTAATATCCACGACTGTGCAGTTCGACTGCAAATCCTCTGAACATCTTGCCAAATCCTATGATCCCGCTCGGCAAACAATCATCACATGCAGCCCTGCTGGATCTCGCTTCCCGACTTGCGCCGCAGCAGGGATACAACCCTACTGGCCTCCGGGAGGTGAGGCTGCTGAGGACGGAGGCGGTCCTGCGCGACATCCCTGTCCTCTACAAGCCAGGGGCGGTCTTCGTGCTGCAGGGGCGCAAGCAGGGAATCCTCGACGACGAGGTCCTTGTCTATGACGAGGAGCACTATCTGGCAGTTTCGGTGCCAGTGCCATTTCGCATGGAGTCTGTAGCGACCACTGAGCGGCCGCTGCTCGCGATCTATGTCGAATTCGACATGCAACTCGCGGCTGAACTGGCCTCGGCAGCTGCCGGCTGGGGCTTCAGCGCGGGACTGAAAAGAGCGAGGGCACTTGTATCCAGCAGGATGGACGCTTGCATGGAGGATGTGCTCCTGCGTCTGCTGTCGGCACTTTGCGACCCGATGGAAACCGCGATTCTCGGTGCAGGCATACTGCGCGAACTGCATTACCGGGTGCTGACCGGCCCGCAGGGAGATGCGATGCTCAATGCTCTGGAAAAAGACAGTGCCTCGGGGAGGATTGTGCAGAGCCTCGTCCGCTTGCGCGACACCTATAATGCAGAAATCTCGGTGCCGGCGCTCGCCGCAGAAGCCGCAATGAGCGTACCTTCCTACCATGCACATTTCAGGGCGCTCACCGGTAGCAGCCCGATGCAATACGTCAAGGCTATCCGTCTGCATGAAGCGCGGTTGATGCTGGCGCGTGGTGAGAAGACGATTGCGCAGGTGGCGCTCTCTGTCGGCTATGTCAGCCCTGCGCAGTTCAGCCGCGACTTCAGGCGATATTTCGGGCGCACGGCCTCGGAAGAGGTGAAATGGGTCCGTGAGCATATCGGTGAACTTGCCACGGGCCCTCCGGCATGAAGGCGGCTATCTGACCGTCATAAAGCCGGCGCCGCGGAAACAGAAACGCGTCCTGCATTGCCCTGCGCACTCAGCCAGTCATCAACGTCCCCCAGTTCCGATACAGGATGTAAGCCGCGACCACAAAGATAAGGGCTGCGAACAGGCGGTTGAGGATGTTCTTGTAGGCGCTGAGCCGTGTGGCGAGCAGCATGCCGAGCACGCCGCCGATGATGCCGCCGCCGATGAATTCGGTCGCGAGCCACCAGTCAATCAGGCCCGAGCTGGCATAGTTGAGTGCGGTCGCCAGTCCGAACGCACCGACGGAAAGGAGCGAGGTGCCGATCGCGTTGATCATCGGCATGCCCGTTGCCAGCATGAGGCCGGGAACGATCAGGAAGCCCCCGCCGATCCCGAAGAACCCGGAGGCCGCGCCGGCTGCGAGTGCCACGGCCGCGGTTATGAGGCACATCCTGAGGTCCACGGGGCGACAGTCGACTGCCACCGCCTTCCTGGGCTTCAGCATCAGGACGCCGACGACAACCATCAGGATGCCGAACATGAAGATCAGGCGGTCTCCGTCGATCGCCTTGCCGAGGCTGGAGCCGGCAAGGGCGCCGACAACGCCGAGCGCGGAGAAGACGGCGGCGCAGCGCCACCAGACGTGGCCTTTGATCGCGTGGCTTGCAAAGTTCGCGAAGGCACTCACCGAGACCGCAAGCGCACCCGTGCCGATGGCGACATGCGGTTGCGTCACGCCGACGACGTAGAGGAGCAGCGGCGTCGCCAGAATGGACCCGCCGCCGCCAAGCAGGCCGAGCATGAAGCCGACGACCCCGCCCGAACCGACCGCCGCGAGGATGGAGCTGGTTACGAACATCTGGTCCATACTCTGTCAGCCGCCGGCCAGGGACAGACGCCGCCGATCCATCCGATCCGCTGGGCAAGATGCCCGACGACGCCCTTGATGCCGGCCACGCGGCTGTTCAGAAGCTGAAGCCTGACCGCGGAGGTGCCAATCAGCATGCCGTCACTCAATGATGAGAGGTATGTGCTCACTTGTCTTCATTCACGCAGTAGATGTCATAGAGGGCTGCGACCAGTTGCGCGGCCTTTTCCTCCGTCAGGCGATAGAAGATCTGTTTGCCCTCCCGCCGCGTCTCGACGATGCCGGAACCGCGCAGCACGGTCAGGTGCTGCGACAGATGCGGCTGATGGACGTCGACCTTCTCTTCCAGCTCACCGACCGAATACTCGCCTTCCACCAGAGTGCAGACGATCACCAGACGTGCCGGATGGGACAGTGTCTTCAAGAGGTTCGCGACCTCCCCGGCGCGCCTGGCAAGGTCGGCGGGGGATGGCCCCGCCTTCAGCATGTCGTTTTTCGGGGCGCTCATTCCCAAGCCGCTCCCTGCAAAGCATCCAGCGGAAACTTGAGGTAGCGCTTGCCATTGCTCTCCGGTTCCGGCAGGCGACCGCCGCGGATATTTACCTGCAAGGCGTGCAGGATGAGCTTCGGCATCGGCAGGGTCTTGTCGCGCTTGGTGCGCAATGCCACGAACGCCTCCTCCGTCACACCGGCGACGTGCGGATTGGATTTCTTCTGCTCTGCTACCGTGCTCTCCCATCGCGGTGCGCGGCCATCGGGCTGGTAGTCGTGGCCCGTGAATATCCGGGTTTCGTCCGGAAGCGCCAGGATGTCCTGGATCGACTTCCACAGTATTCGCGCATCGCCACCGGGAAAATCGGCTCGCGCCGTGCCGCTGTCGGGCATGAAGAGCGTGTCGTGCACAAAGGCTGCGTCGCCGATCACGTAGGTGATCGATGCAAGCGTATGTCCAGGCGAAAACAGCACCTTCGCGTCGATCGAGCCGACCTTGAAGGCTTCACCATGGGAAAACAGCCGGTCCCATTGCGAACCATCCGTCACCAGTTCCGGCCAGTTGTAGATGCCCTTCCAGAGCTTCTGCACATCCACGACGCGCTCGCCGATCGCCGTTCGGGCGCCGGTCTTATCCTTCAGGTATTGAGCCGCCGAGAAGTGGTCGGCATGTGGATGCGTGTCGAGGATCCATTCGACCGTAAGATTGTTGTCGCGGACGTAGTCCAGGATCGCATCGGCATTGGTGGTCGCCGTCGCTCCCGCCTTCTCGTCGAAATCCAGAACCGGATCGATGATCGCGCACTTGCCGGTGGCCGGATCGGACACGACGTACTGGACACTCCACGTGCGCCTGTCGAAGAAACCTTGCACCTGCGGGCGTCGGGCAGCATGCTTATCGAGCCAGGCGGCAGCGGCGCTGGTATTGAAACCGCGGCTGCGTCCGAACTCGACGACCTCGCCGGCCGACATGCGACCGTCAAGCACCTCACCGATCAGGTAAAGGTTGAGCGAGCGCGTGCCGCTCTTGCAGTGAGCGAGCACAGGTCCGTCCGATTCATCGATCACCCGCTGGACGGCACGCACGTCGGCTTCGGTGATCGTATCGGCCGTGACCGGGATGAAGGCGTAGGAGAGGCCGCAGTGTTTCGCCTCCTGCTGTTCGGCTTGATTGCCTGGTTGACCAGGCTCTTCGCGTTCCAGGCGGTTGTTGATGAGCGTCAGGAAGCCCTGATCCCGAAATGATTGAATCTCCGCGAGGCTGGGCTGGGCGGCGACCGACAGCTTTTTCGAGATCTCGATGGCAGACATGAGTGGCTCCAATGAAAGAACACAAGGGGCAAAACACCTTCGGTTGGCGGCTTTTCCTTGGGTTCGGTTATGTTTTGACCGGCGTTTTGACCGATCGGCTAAATCTCTTCCCTCCGCTGGACAGGTTGTTCCC
>NZ_JBEAAL010000012.1:0-197339 GCF_040066075.1 Neorhizobium phenanthreniclasticum | reverse complement strand
TTCCGTGAGACGGGCAGCGCCGCCGCCGGCCAGATGGGCGGGCACAAGCCGCGAGCGATCGCCGGTGAGCATCGGGCCTGGCTAATCGAGCGCTGCCGCGCGCAGGCATTCACCTTGCGCGGGCTGGGGTCAACTGATCTTCGAGGACCTGGTCAAGTTCGATTGACGAACACGACGTGCCCACCGGGTGCACCGGGATGCACGGATCGGATCGAGCGCGATCCGATCCGTGCAAAATGGAGAAATTCCAATGAGTAACGAGTAGAACATCCACACCGTGAGGACTTCTTCGCCGCGATCGGCTGCGGCGACAGGGAGGCTCTGCTGGCGGTGGTCGCCGAAGACATCGGGTGGATCATCCCTGGCGAGGACTGGCCGCGGGCCGGAACGTACCGCGGATACGTCAACAGCGAGCGCATGCTGCTGCGCGTCGAGCGTGGCAACGGCGGGCGCTGCCCCGGTCCGCAACCAGCTTCTGGGGGCCGTCCACATATGGGATCTGAACCATCACTTTGCCAGTCTCTCGCTTCTCAGTTTGAGAACAACGACGACCCCATCGGGCGACCAGTCGTATGTAATCGTCCCCCCAAGTTGACCGGATACACTTCGGTTGAGCAACTTGCTTCCATAGCCCTCAGCCTCATTTGGGGGTGCTACCGCCGGCCCGCCCCGCTCGGTCCATGTCAGCGTAACCTCGTCATTGTCGGCAGACCCTGAAAGGTCGAGCGTTCCGGTATCCACAGAGAGGGCGCCATATTTCAAGGAGTTTGTCGCCAGTTCGTGGAAGATGAGAGACAGCGCGGTTGCAGCGGCTTCCCCTACGCCCATGCGCGGCACCGCAACCCGAATACGCCCTTTAAATGCTCCAATATCTTCATAAGGCGAAAGCAGGACCGATAGGAGGTCGGCCAAAAGGGCAGCATGCCCCTGATCGCCGGGAATCGGGCGCACAAGATCATGGGCCCGACCGAGAGCCGCCAATCGCCCTGTCAGTTCTTGCGCCATCTCCTTCGCGGTTGTTGTCGATTGCGAGGTGATATTGGTAAGACCCATGGCAATGGCCAAGAGATTCTTGACGCGATGACTCATTTCGCCAGCCAGCAGCTCGTTGCCTTCTTCAGCCTGCTTGCGTCCGGTGACGTCCAGAAAAACTCCAAACATCTGTCCCTCGTGGAGGGCGGCGTCATCGCCTATGCCCCGCGCAGAGATCCACCGGATCTCGTCTCCAACTATAATTCGGAAATCGATCTCGTAGGCTCCGACAATTCCGCGTGTTGCCATGAATGCGGCACGCACCCGATCCCTGTCGGCCGGGTGGATGCGGGCTGAAAGGTCTTCGAATTTTACCTCGCCACTTTTGACAAGCCCCCATAGTTTGAATGCCTGCTCGTCCATGGCAAAACGATCGTTCGTTACTTCCCATGACCAAAGCGCCACCCCCGCCGCATGGATGGCGCGACGCAGGTTTTCGGGCTTCCAGAGCGGATGGTGAGGGTCGCTAAACGGCATAGAGGCATCTCCATGAAAAATCGTCGCTTCATTTAATACCGTAGAACCCGAAAACTATCTTTTTCTTCACGTGCGGCAAGTGGTCGTCGCCTTGATGGGAACCGAACCAATGACCACGATAGAAAAATATATTCTAAAACAAAAGCTTGAAGCCTGTTGGTTACGCTAAGGCATTGCCCCTCCATAGTTAAATAAGGCGCCAGCGAGCGATCCGGCGGCATTAGTACCTGAACTAAAACGGCGGATCAAAATCTTCAAATCGATGTCGACGAACGGAATTCCTATCCGTTTTGTAGCTCACAGCGTCAACGACATGGACTTCAAGCGACTTTGGATCAACACGTAAAGTGAAGTCGCGTGGGTCTGGATCCGACGGATCGAATACTTGCTGATACGATGGCATAGTCGGTGGGAGCTTTGCTTCAGGTTTCGGTTCAGCAGATTTTCGGGGTGTGCGTTCATATACGGAAAAGTCGGGCTCCCAACCGTCTTCAGTCGTAAAACCTTCGTTTACTTCGAACTTAGTTCCAGCAGGGAATTCCATCGGGCGAACGCGAGACGACTTATGAAAGAGCACCACATTGCATGCCTCTCCTTTCACCTGAACCGAGGGGAACAGAATTCCATCGATCTCCGGCCGTTCTATCGTTGCCAAAAAATCAGCGATAGCTTGGGTTACGAGATAACCAAGATCTTCATCATCGGGCATGACGGGAACCGTGATCCGGTTGCTCAGTTGCCTGAGAAACTCAGCTCGCTGGAGGCGATCAAGATAGGTTGGATCGAAGACGCTGCCAATCGTCATTGCATCGCGGAGTGCCGTGAGATCAAGAAGCATTACAGGCTTCGTGATGTCGAACCGCGCAACGGCGACTGTGCATCCCACCGGCGGACGAACTTCTGCCAGAGCAACCAAGGGATCGCTGGCGCCGTAAAAGACGGAGATACCGTGTGCATTCATGCGACCGGCACGGGCAACAGGCGCTGGCGGTGGGCCAAGATGGATGTCGGGCCTCGCGAGTGCCGTTTGAATATCGGCATATCGGGGAAATGACCGCGCCCGATACAAACTGGAGAGCGCGAAGCCGGGGCCGGCTTCCGCGAGAACTGAAATCTTGTCGCGGGCCTTTAGTGTGTCCAATCCCTCAAAGAGATCGACCAAATATGTCGACGCACGGCGGCTGAAGAACCGCGCCTCTGTCTTTAAAGAATGTTCAAAGTCGTCCCACTCTCTGGTCCATCGGCCGCTACCGACCGATTTGCGTTCATAGTAGCTGTCGCCGTCAAATTCCGTCTCCTCGCCCGACAGCGCCGAGTCCCAATCTCCGAACCTGTCGGCGAGGATTTCACGGATGTTACAGGCCACCTCCTGCTCAACTGAAGCAGCATTCGCGATAACGTCATCGACCGGTTCTCCTTCTCTATCCCACGAGTAATCGGACTCTTTGTCGGCTAACATAGCATATTGCATTGAGTTCGGCTGGCTCGCAGTCCGAACATAGTGCTGTTCAAAAGCCAGCGCGACGCAATCTGCCAATTCTGTGACTTTGAAGGTTGGATCCTCGCCGTCGGAGCAATAGGAGCATCCCCCTGTTTGTCCTTCACGTTTCACGCGAAGACTTAAGAACTCATTCCCAACGCAACGGAAGCAAATCCGCTTCTCTTCATCATCAACGGACATATAATCAGTTCCCGATTGAGGCACGCCCGACGCAATTCTCTCCGGCGGGTTCAGGTAGGCGATGCTCAGCTGAGAGGTTCAAGTCGCTCGCCAAAGCCCCGACGAATGTTCACGCAGTCATTGCAAAGCCGCAGCGAGGGAACGCCGGGCATAGCTTCTGCGGCGTTTGCAATTCGGTAGTCCGTCGTCGGTTCATCGCCGCAGGAAGAACAGACCATCTTGCTCTTTTCATTCGCGATCACGATACGCGCCAGTGCACCAAGACGCGGTTCGACGCGATCCACGATTGCGAACCACATTTCGGAATGCGGCTCAATCCTCTCCATATGCAGTTTAAGGTCAGCGGGATAAGTCTTTGCCAGCCAGGACCGCGCGACCTCCCGCCGAGAATGATCATTACGGACCAAAGTCTCGTAAAGCCCGATCAATAGCTGCCAAGATCGGCGAGGCGAGGCCAAATGCCGCTGGTTATAGTGCGCAAGATTTACCGCAAAGCGGATCCCGCCGCTATAGGCCTCCTTAACCGTATCGACACAATAAAGCCGGAGCTCTTGCTGGATTTCCAATCCTGTCATCGTCGCCATTCTTGCATGGTCGTAGCGCCACGGATGCGTCTCAAGCTCGTATCGCCAGAGATCTAGATATCCGGAGCGTTGCAGGACATCTGCTATGCGGCTGTCCCATTCAGGATGGTCGTTGATCACTTGGTCAAGGTCCTGAAAAGTTTCCACGCTGGCGTCAAGCGAACGGGCAAAGTCGAGGACTTGATTCTGGACCGTGTGGGTCATCGCTATAGGATTGGGACGCCGAGCCATCGCCTCGATCTCGTCTTGCGCTATAGTCTCAATCTGCAACTCCAGTTCAACGAGAAGCGGGCTGATCCGCAAATCCTCCGGCGAGCAGTAGTCTTGATCCGGCACCAACTGAATACCGACGCTCTGATACGCCCTGGCAACCAACCTGGAGCAAAATAAACGTTTTGTTCGAAGCCTCGGACCCCCGGTTACCAAGACTACTGCTTCAGCGAGAGAGTAACGCGTCCCAATTTGGGATCTCGCGTAATCGACGACCTGCGAAACGAGGTGGTCGGGCAGAGGGCTCTTCAACCGAAAGGCAAAGACATTCTCGTCATTTTCGAAAAATTCGCGTTGGACGTTTCGCGCTTGGACGCCATCCATCGTAGAGTCAATAAAAGACCCCTGCTCGACGCAGATCATAGCGTGGGAAACGAGCCCTCCTGTCATCCCTCGAATAAACTTACTTCCCTTTCCAGGCCGCGCCGTCAGGATGATGTCGCCGGGGCGAAGGCTCTCAATTGTGATCCTTTTCATAAAGGCTCCTGTTCCCGTCTAGGCGAAGCCCTTGGAAGGTTGGCTGTGGCCTGCGCCGACCTGACAGAATAGCTTCAGGCGCTGGTTGCTCTAATAGCAGCTGGTCGTCATTCTTCGACGGGTTCAGCGAACAGCGCAAACTGTTCCGTGATACGGGTGACGGGCCCTTCTGCGAAACTCATGCCGGACAACATTCCGAGATCCTTCACGACTTGAGAGAGGTGATGGGCCATATTCCATTCGCGCCACATGGACGGTGTGCCGGCATTCGAAAGGCCCTTTGCCACCCGCCAAATCATGTCATCCGCATAGGAGTACCCTTGCCCTGCAAACTCGCCGCTGTTGAGAACGCGTTCACAAACCGCCTTCATGACGTCGCCTTGTTTGCCAGTCTCTTTCCCGCGGACGACGATCGTCGATTTCTTTCCAGTGTAACGGAGGTGTCGGATAGGTGCCGCTCCTCCCCCTTTGCGCCTGAACCGGATCTCGCCGTGATCCGGGCCAAAATCTCCATAACCGATTAGGTTCGGCGCAACGGAGCATTCCTTCAATGCGGCAAGAAAAACCTCCCACTCGTGACGCGGTATTACGCACTGGCCATCGCTTTCGGCGGGGTTCTTGGATGGAAAACTAGACGCTTGGAAGATAATTCGCGCCCATTGGGCGACGGAACCGAGGGTGTCGAAGACACCGGCAACCGATCCAGAGACACCCTCCATACTCAGAGGTGCTTTTGTAAAGTCCAAGAAGAGAGCGCACTCGCTCGTCTTACAGCCAACAGCCTCTACTCCGTTCAGCAACGCATCAATGTCGATATCTTCGTACGGTAGATGAATTGCAATGCGAGGACCGGATGTTCTCAGGAACTCGCGGAATATCGGGTTGAAAAGATCCTGGACGGACGCCACTGCGGCCAGTTGCTCATTCTTCCGCTGCGCGATCCGAAACAATGATCTGAGGCCTTCATCTCCCAAAAGAGGAGCCACATATCGAGCATCCAGATACGCAGGATACAACGGCCAGTGCTTCGCGATCCTTTCCCCGGTCACAACGGCTATCTCTTCCTCGGTCAACGGCTTTCCCTTTTCGGGGTCCCTCTCCTTCGGCGGAGCGAGGATGAATCGAGGCTGAATGTGTCGCTGCACATCGCGAGCAATTCGTGCTGTTGCGATGTATTCGCCTTGCTTGAAGCGGAGAGCCGGATGGTAGGGAAGCATCATGTTTCCTTATACAGGGCCGACCAACTGTTCACGGACAGTGTTGGCGCCAATCTTGTTCGAAAATAATGCGTAGTTGTCTCTTTCTTTACGTATGCGACCGAATACTATAGCTGGATGGATTCCGATTTCTTTTGCAAATTTTTCTATCACATCGGCAGAATTCGCAATTCTCGCGGTCGATCTTCGCCATTTCTCTTCGGGTATCAGTATATTGGCAGCAAAAGAATCGGCTTCCGCTTCTTGTTCATCGGTAGATACTGACTCAAGCTGATCAAAGAAGCCAGTTGCCAGTCCTGTTCGATGGTGAAGGACCGCGTGCGCGATCTCATGAAGGAGAGTAAACCAGAAATTGTCGATCGTGTCCTTTCGGATCGTCATCCCGATAACTGGTACATTGCCTTCGAGGAATGCGGCTCCATCAATCGCGAGGCCCGGTATCTGAGGCTCCGCAATAAGCAAGATCCCATTTTCTCTGAGTGCCTCCCGCGCTCGTATTGGCCCATCGGAAAAGGCACTCAGCCGAACTAATTCGGACAACCAGTTGATCTCGAGAGGGTCGAAGGTCGCTGGCTGTAGAGATAGCTCTTCACGAGCGCGAGTTGCAACGCGCGCCCTCCACGCATGCAGAAGGACATCCTCACTATGATCTGTCACGTTTAGACCAGTTCGCAGCAATGATGGGCTTCCGAATTCGATCCGATTCTCCGCGATATATTGCCGAAGCTGTGCTTCGCTCATCTCAGCTGCAAACCAACCACGTGAACGACCATGTTTGAGGATCTTTCGAATATCCTCGCGGGTCACGTCAGCGATAACTGCGTCTAGGCCACGGAAGCTGGGGTTTTCCGTTATCGTAGCTGTCATCTGCACACCGAGGAGTGCAGCCACTCGCGCGTAGTTTTTCAGGCTGATCGAGCTGTATCGATCCGCCTCGTACCGCTGTATTTGCTGCTCTTTCACCCCTAGTCGCCATGCAAGGTCCTTTTGAGAATAGCCCTTGGCGATCCGCGCGACGATGAGCGTCACGCCAGGATCCGTGCCAGACTGCTTCAGGAGAGAGGACGCATCGCCGCCGCCTTTCGCGTTCTCAAAAGCCTCAATCGCTGACAGCAGACGGACTCTCTCCGACTTCATCATCTTCGTGACCTGCGTCACGACTTCGGGTGGTAGATTCGATACGAGCTGGGTTATGCCGCTCTCAGAGGAAAGCGCATCAGCTAATTTCGCTACGCGCGCCTTGGCATCTCGCAGCTCTTTTTCGTTTAGGACGATTCCATTCATAAGGCGCGATGTAGACAACTTTTTTGTTGTGGTCAAGGGCACATCAAATTTGTTGTGTTGATTAAGGTGAGTGATAGTCTTGTTGTGCAATCTCCAGGAGGAAAATGTGGAAGAAGACGGACAGGAAGACATTTCACAGACAAGCGAGCCGAACCTTCTCGAAATTGTGCCAGAGGTGCCCAAGCGCGCGCTCGAGATCTTCGCGCGGTTATGGCAGCTCGAGACATGGTTGCGGCGAATGGTATACGTCGAGCTGCGAGCACTGAAAGGTGATGACTGGGCTCAAGACCTACCTCCGCTGTCGAAGTCTTTCGATGCAGACAAAGCGCTAAGGCACATGCCGACGCCCGAGATGAACGTTCTAAGCTATTCCACACTGACAAAACTTATGGAAGCGATTGGGAAGCACTGGACGTGCTTCGAGTGCTACTTTCCTCCGAAAGACATTCTTGATGCAAAATTAAAAGAGGTTTTTCAGATCAGGAACCGGGTCGCCCATTTTCGGCTAGGACACAGCGACGACCTACCCCGCCTTCTCCAATTCTTGAGAGACGTCGATCTCGGGTTTTGGAATTTCTGCACAAGTTACAATGACGCGCGGCCAATCCTTCCTCAATCACGAGATAAGGTCACAGAGCATTTACTTCCTATGGATCCTCTCCCATGGGGCGAAATTCGTCCGCATGAGTGGGCGCAGGTCGGTTTCGTTGATAAGTCACTCGTGATCGGCGTTACTGTTAATGTGCAACGGCGGCCCTGGGTGGAATGGTCACACGTCGATGGCGAACCGGGGTTTCTCTATGACGTGAGGCTGCATGCCCAGGATGGGCGACAGTTCAACTACAAAAGGCTCCTTGAGGATACAAAGGCTGTTCACCCCCATATCGTTCACATCCTGCTGGACACACTCGGAAACTCCGTACGTCTCACCATCCCCGCGAAAGTCGGATCACAGAAAGTCATCGAGCTGGTAGAGCGGTTTGTCGAGGTTGGCCGATACAATGTTTCCCGCCAGATTGCTCCCTCGGCGAGGTCAGCTGAAAAGATCGCAACTGAATGGCCCGAATATGTTGTGGGGCCGAAAAACCCACTCTCCTTTCTAGACCCGGACATGCCGTGCTCTTTTTTTAATGTATAGCGACCTAGTTGAATCCTCGCCGGTTGATCCCTGCCTCCATTCGCAAAAGCGAGTTTGCTTCCAAGGGAAATGCGCTCTCTGGTAGCAGAATCGTGGTGGACTTCTCACGGTTAAATGCTAAACGACAGCGCCATTTCGACCAGAGCGGATTAACGGTGTCCCCAATATCAAAATCCATGGCAACCATTCACTCAGTCAACCGCTTCGCCGAGCCAAAGACAATCTCCATCCTTTACATGCACCCGGAATAACGCTGTCATGCGTTGCTATGGGGAGAATCAATGTATTTGGCAAATTTGAAAGTCTCGAACTTTCGCAAACTTTCGAGCGTGTCTCTCGACTTCAACGAGGGGCTTAATATCATTGTCGGCCCCAACAACGTCGGCAAGTCGGCGGTCGTTGACGCGCTGCGGTCGTTGCTGGCCGGCGCGGACGATCCATATCCCCGACTCACAGTCGACGACATCCACATTCCTAAGGGTGGTAAAAGCCATGGCAGCATACTGTTTTCATTCACCTTTAGGGGCTTGACGCTTGACGATGAGGCCGATTTTCTACCGGCGTTGAGGATTGGAGCGGACAAAAAGCTCGAGGCCGTTATATCGGTCCAATATAGTGACCCAGACAAATCGGGGCGCCTCAAAGCAAAGCGGTGGTGCGGGGAGCATGAAGAAACATCGCTGACATCAGATATTCTGGAAAACCTGCGCAGTGTATATCTTCAGCCTCTACGGGATGCGGGGCAATTACTAAAACCAGGGCGGTCGAGCCAGCTAGCGCGCCTCTTTCATTTGCTTACAGATGACGATGGTCGACAGCAAATCAATGACGCGTTGACCAAACTCGACACTGACCTGAAGAAACAGGGCCCGCTCCTCGATACGCACAAAGCAATTTCGACCCGCCATGAAAATATGATTGGCGCGCAGTTGAGACAGGCCCTAGAACTGGGGCTTTCAGGGACCGACTTCCAAAGACTGGCTGCCCGCTTGTCGCTCCTGGTAGATACATTTGAAATCGAACAGAATGGGCTCGGTTTTAACAACCTGATTTTCATGGCGGTTGTACTGAGCGAAATGGCAATGAACCCTGATGCCGCATTTCGTGGCCTTATCGTTGAAGAGCCTGAGGCTCACTTGCACCCGCAGCTTCAAACCGTACTTCTCAAGTACCTCTCTGACATCAAAGCGACCGAAACCGACAAGCCCGTGCAGGTTTTTGTCACCAGCCATTCCCCAAATTTTGCAAGTATCGCGCCCTTAGATACTATCACCTGCCTGGTCGAAACTGGGGGCGCTGTGCAATCCTTTGCTCCTCGAACGATAACTTTCGAGAAAGGGAAAAAGGAAAAACTTGCTCGATATCTCGATGTCACTCGCGCCGAATTGTTCTTCGCCAGAAGAATTATCTTTGTCGAGGGGGCAGCTGAGCTGCTGATGGTGACTACACTCGCCGAAAGCGCCGGATATGACCTACGCCAATACGGTGTGAGCGTCATCAGCGTCGAAGGGTTAAACTTCGATTCGTTTCTTCCACTTTTCGGAGAGAAGGCACTTGGCGTCAGGGTCGCTGTCATAACGGACGCAGATCCGGAGAAAATCGTCGTCGCCGACGGCGAACCAGTCGCTCACTACCCGGCGTTAGATGAAGTCATCACTGTTTCTGACAACACAGCAAAGATGAAGAAAAGTGACGACAGCTTCGTCAAGATATTCCACGGTGTGAAGACGTTTGAATACGATCTTGCATTGCTTGAAGACAACCGGCCAACGATGATCGACGCGCTCAAGGAAATTCATCCTAAAATAGCAGCGGCTTTGCAGGCTGAACTTGCATCCAAAACCACCGATCAGGAAAAGGCGACAGCTCTATTCCGTGGAATGTTTGAGCGAGCAGAAGGGAACGTACAGAAGGGGAAATTCGGCCAAGCGCTAGCATCGAAGATATCTGATGAAAAGAAAAGCGTCAAAGTTCCGGATTATATTATTGGTGCGATTAAGCATGTGTGCGGAAATGAGACAACGCAATGACCAGTATCTCTCCGCAGCAACAGCTTGTCGTTGATCGACCTAGCGGTCGCCTTTGCGTAATTGCCTGCGCGGGCAGCGGTAAAACACGCACCGTCGTGCATCGGGTGGCCAAACTTCAAGAAATGCTGGGCGGCGAGCGCGGGAGAATAGCGCTTCTTTCCTTCTCCAACGTGGCGGTCGATACATTTCGGCATGACTACCGCGCGATCCAGCAAAAATCATTATTGGCGGCCCAAAATCAGAGCCGCGTTGAAATCGCCACCTTTGACAGCTTCTTCACCACGAATGTGCTGAGACCGCACGGGCATCACCCGATGGGCTGCAAAACAGCACCCTTCCTTGTGCACGGTAGTGAACCCTTCATGGGAGGCTTCACAATCAACCTCGGCAAGTTTCCCCAGAGCGCACAAACGATCTCGGCATCATTCGAAGGCGGGAAGTGGGAATTCTTTAGCGTATTCAAGAATAGCAAAACAAAGATAGACACCAAACTTGCCACTGCCCTGATCAGCAGGCTTGGAAAAGTCGGCGCCTATACGCACGAGTTCGGCCGGTATTGGTGCTACAAAGTTCTGACCGAGCAACCCCACATCCTAAGGGCGCTTGCACGCCGGTACCCTCAGATCGTTGTCGATGAAGCTCAAGATATCGGGCCTTCGCACGGAGTGCTCCTGGATATCCTCGCCGCCGCTGGATCTACGATCACATTGGTCGGCGATGTGAACCAGGGAATTTTCGAGTTCAATGGAGCGGACGGCCGATTCCTTGCGAACTATCACCTACAAAAAGATACCGACGCTCAGGAACTTACTATCAATTTTCGTTCCGTCCCCGATATTTTGAGTGTTGCAAACTCGATCGCCGGTAGAGATGACAAGCCAGATCGGGATTCTCCCTCTCTACTGAATGGTGCGTTTTTCACGACATTTCGGCAGGATAAGCGCGAGGATCTTTTAAATCTCCTCGGCAATATGCTGAAGGCTGCCGGCATTTCGCCGGAAAATTCGGTTGTCCTATGTCGCGGTAACGAGTGGGTCAATCACTGGAGAGGGGCTGAACCCGACCAGGGTCGCGGCTCGGCGAAATACTTTGCGCAAGCTGCAGTGCTGCGAGACCGTGTTGGAAATTTTGACGCCGCCTTCAGCATGCTCATTCGAGCCGTATTAGGCCTTCTCGACAAGCCCCCTGCAGATCTCGCTGCGCAACTACGAAGGCCAGGAGCAGATCAGAAAGTACGTTCGATGAGGCGGATCCTTTGGAAATTTCTCCGCGACGAAACAATTGGCCTACCCGCAGCTTCTTTGCCCGCATCTACCCAATGGCAGCCTTTACTGCTCACTCGGGCCAAGGAGATGCTCAAACAACTAGCGGCGATTTCAGGAATTACTGCCGCGACAAATATCAGCAGCCGGCTATCTAAGGCCGGACTTTCTACGTCCCCCTTAGCAGAGCAACAATCAACGTCCCTGGATACGGCAGTTCAGTACAAAGTTGATACCGTTCATGGGGTCAAGGGAGAGAGCATCGACGCAGTGATGTATGTCGCGAGTAAAGATCATGCGCGGGAGCTCATAGCCGGTCCGAAGACAGAAGTTGGACGTATTGGTTACGTTGCGCTGACACGCGCCCGCAACTTGTTTCTTCTCGCAATCCCCGAAGCGGCGGAAAAGGATCTTGCGGCCTCGCTGGAAACCCATGGCGTAAAGCGCTATGCCTCCGCAAGCTCCACCGCGGCCGCCGTGAGAGAGCCGTCGGGTGGCATAGAAGTCGCAGCAACGGCGAGCCCGTCCGATGTCGATAGACGCGGGGCAACGGTGGACACGGATTGCCGCAATACAGCGGTCCAAGCGGCCCACTCGTCTCAGCAGCTTATCGGCGCTATCTCTCTTCCGATCATCTCGGAAGCGACGGCCGAGAGACATCTACCCGTACAAGGCTCGGTGGAACTCCCCGCCAAAACTTGGAATCCACCGGAGAAAGGGGACTGGTACGCCAGCTTTTCTGAGCTTTCAACGCAGGAAATTGAGAATGTGGACTATCAGATCTCTGTCTTGAACAGGGATTCCATGGTCGCCGTGATCGCCCCCCATGGCGGTTATATTGAGCCCGGTACATCGGAATTAGCTCGAGCAATAGCCGGAGAGGACCTCTCTAGCTACGTATTCTCAGGCCTACGGCCTGGTCGCCACCATCGTGAGCTGCATATCACCTCAACCAATTTCGATGAAAAGGGATGTCTGGAACTTCTTTCTCACACGCACACAGCGCTCGGAATTCACGGACGCTCGGACGACGACGAGCCTGAAACAATCTTCCTTGGAGGTAGAGACCTCGCATTGAGATCCCAGATTGAAGCCGAACTTGAAAGAGCCGGCTTCAGGTCCAAGAGCAATGTGCATCGGCTGCCCGGTGTGGAACCAGGAAATATTTGCAATCGCGGTACCTCGTCGGCTGGCGTTCAATTGGAGATTCCGCGCAGTCTGAGAGATCGTCTCATGGCTGATGGCCGTCTGATGGCAGCGTTCGTTGAAAGCGTGCGCCAAGCTCTACTTCTGAACAAGGAGCGGTAAATTGACGGATGACGGGAACTTTCTTGCGCGCAAGTTGGTACTCACCGTGCAGGGCAAGCAGTGGATCACTCAGTTTGACGACATAGACCAGGGTGCCGCAATACTGCTGGCGAACTCGTTGACGCTTATCTCTCACACTGAGTTCAGAAGAGAGCTTGAGAAGCTGGTTTTAGACGCTGCAGCAGACCTCGACGGACCAGTCGCCCTTTTTGCAGTGCGCGAACTTCCAAAATCTGCTCCGGAAGAAAAGTGGATGATGCCGCAAGTGTTGCCGTTCTATAGCTGTACAAGCAGGAGCGAGGATGGCCGAAGCATTAATTCAGTCGGCGCGACGTCGGATCTCGGCAGTGAAGCAATCGTTGCGCACATGATCCGCCAGCTTGCGAGAGGAAATCCGGCAAAGTTCATCAATCATCCTACCCTCAACGAAATGCGCGACCGTGGGTGTAGAGCGATTTTTGTAGTTGATGATTATGTAGGTTCCGGAGGTCGGGCCCGGTCGTTCTTGGAGAGCCTTTGGCTCGAGCCAACGTTGAAGTCTTGGTGGTCAACGAAGCTCATCAGCTTCCACGTCCTTGCCTACTCGGTAACCGATCAAGGAACACGATCTGTGCGACGCCTCAAGTGTTCGCCTGAAATCTCGATGCATCGCGAGGCAACGTCATTTGAGACGTTGCCTCTAAGCCTCGAGAAAAAGGAGCTGATTAGAAAGCTTTGCAGGGACTATGGAGCGCGGGTGTTCAAGCGTCGCAAGAACATGTGGTACGGATACAAGCAGGGGATGTGCTCCATAATCTTCGAGCACGGATGCCCAAACAACACCCCCGCGATACTTTGGGATATGAAAGACGGAACGCCGAACTGGACGGGCTTATTCCCGCACCGAGCTATCAGCGGCGAGATCGCATCGGTATTCCCAGCCGAGATCGCCCGCGGCGACTCTGTCGCCACGTTGATGAACATGGGTCAAACCAAACTCGCAAAATCCGGGGCTCTGTCGCGAACTGGTGAGACCGGCAAGGTAATCCTGGTTGTCCTCGCGCTCATCGCCAAAGGCCATCGGAAACGAGCAACGATTTGCTTTGCTACCGGTCTGAACAGCAAAGACTGCGAGAGGATTATCGAACGGTGCATAAAGTGGAAATTTCTGACGCCACAGCGGCGGTTGACACCGCAAGGTTTGGCAGAGCTCGATGCTGCCCGGAAATTCCGAGCACAAAGTGAAACTTCCGTTGATCCGGGCTCTGATTATTACTACCCTCAGCAGCTGAGACCGACCACATGTTGATTAGTGTTAGCAAGCAACGTCAGTTGCTTACGGTTGCCGCGAGGCAATCGTCGGGGCAAGGATTTCCTGTACCTCGTGACAAAGCTCAAGCTTGGCTGGAGACGAAGCACTCTGCAAGTCTCCTGCGTGCGCCTTGGGCAGCAGAGCGCTTCGTCGCCTGCGGCGACGCATCGGAGTAACAGCATGTGGTCGTCTCACCGGTACAGGCTAGAAGCGCGTGAAAAGCTGCTCTCCGAGCAGGTCATTCAAGCTGCCATATCGCAGTCCGAAAGGCTCCTAACCGCCGATCCTGCCCTTCCCCCTATCCTATCGCTGAACCATTTGTCGGTCCGCTGCGGCATACCTTATTCGGATTTGCGGGAATTCGTCTCACGACGGTCGATAGACAAAAATGAGCCATCGATGCCGTACCAGAATTTCTCAATACGAAAGCGTTCAGGAGGTCGCCGCTTCATCCATGTTCCGAACCGGCAGCTGATGGCTGTTCAGCGCTGGATCAACAGCCATATTCTGCAAGATGTGAAGCCCCATTCCGCGAGCCATGCTTTCTCGCGAAAAAGCTCGATCAAAAAATGTGCCCAGGTCCATTGCGGAAGTGCTTGGCTAGTCAAACTCGACATTTCCGACTTCTTTGAATCGGTTTCAGAGATACAGGTATTCCGCGCGTTCCATAGCATGGGATACGCGCCTCTCGTGGCATTCGAGCTCGCTCGAATTTGCACTATAAGGACGCCGACCCACAGTCCGCGCCAGCATTTCAAGCAATGGCTGGTCAAAAAGGCCAACAACACAATCTACGCCTACAACGATCGATATTTAGGGTATTTGCCGCAGGGCGCGCCGACCAGCCCTCTTCTGGCCAACCTCGTAATGCGTCAGTGCGACAAAGAGCTGTCGGAGATCGCAGCGAAATTTGGTATGAAGTATACCCGTTACAGCGATGACCTGACTTTTTCTTCCCACGACCCTGATCACGGTAGGGATGCATGTCGGAAACTGATATTCGAAGCTTACTCTGTTCTGTCCCGCGCGGGATATCGGCCGAATGCCAGAAAGAGCACGATTGTGCCGCCGTCGGCAAGAAAGTTGGTCCTGGGTCTAACGGTTGATGGCGCGGAGCCCGGACTGACGAAAGAGTTCAAAGATCGAATTCGCCAACACCTGTACTTCTTGGAAAAGCTTGGGCCAGTCGATCATGCGTTTAACCGAAAGTTCGATTCCATCTGGGGTATGAAAGCTCACATCAAGGGCCTTATAGATTTTGCCAAAATGATCGAACCGAAATACGCGGCACTTTGCAGAGAGCGGTTCCAAAAGATCGATTGGCCCGTCTAGTTGCGTCGTTTGAACCGCGTCCGACGTCCAATGCTCGCTGAACGAACGTCTATTAGAGAATTGCGGCGTCAATCGAGTTCCAAATGAGGCTCGCCCAAGCACCCGGCTTAGGAACCCTTCAATTTCCGAACCACATCAATTATCGGAGATGGCACGCCCAGATCAATCTGATTCACGGGAGTTCTGTGTTTCATCGCGAGGGAGCAGAGCCCCTGATCGCTGTCCCGGAAAAATAGAAGACGCTCTTTGTGTTTCGCCTGGTACCGATTTGCAAGCTTCGCCCGTTGTCGCTCAAGCTTTGCCCTCTTCCACGCCCCGTCGCGGCGCCAATCAAGCCGGAGAATTACGCCCGGGCTGAGGGGAAATGGTATAACTGCGTAGGGATTGCCCAACCCAAAACCGTACCCCGGTAGATCTGGTGGGCCGCCGCCCTTCACCCAAAAGACGGGGTTGTCACTTGTGACCAGCTGCTGGTTCTCACTGATTTCATAGCTCCAGTTCATTTGCGACATGAGATTCATCAAGCCCTCAACCTGTTGAAATGCCAAGAGCCCGGCCCGCCGATCAACGTCCATTGTGAACATGTCATTGCTGTGCAATATTTTCTGAATGGCGCGATCTACGGTCGAAACTTCGCCCAGCGCCTCCTTTTCTCGAAAATCGCGGTCCATTTCATGTCTACCGGCCCACAAAGCCATCTGACCCATAGTTTGGGCGACCTGTCGGAGCTGCGCCGGACTTCGTGCGAACATGGTGGCCAGAAACGCCGCGAAATCTAGCTTTGCAATCGTATCGAGAGGCTTGAAGGCCAAAAGCTCAGGATAGACGCCCGCAGCTTGCGATTCGATCGTCGCAAGTGTGTCCTCGATCAAATCGATCCGGGCTCCATCTTCGCCTGTCGGGGTGTAGATGTTGGTCTCGTACGCAGTCTTTTCTGGCGTCGACTTACGTGCGGTTCCGGTTACGCAGTCGTGGGTCCAAAGCTCGCCATCGGGCTGAGTGAAGTGCCTCAGATAAAAGCGGGGCACCACATGCTGTCGTTTTGTACGTTCACTCATGCCTTCACCAGACCTCTCGAAAGACGAGCTGCATTATATGATTCCCCATGCCCGAAACCTCCCCCTGCCCGTCATCTCGCGAAGACCGAGCTCCTGCACGATGCGCCTCGCTCCTTGAGGCGTGACCTCAAGCATCTTCGCCACCATCCCGGCCGAGATCAACGGCCGCGCCATGACCAACTCGACCAGCTCCGGCAGCCTGGACGACGTTCGCCGTCCCTCCAGCTTGCGCATCATCATCTCCCGCGCCAGCACCAACCGGTCATGCTCCTTGAGCCCCGTCTCGGCGGAGATTGTCAGCGCCCTTGCTATCGCCAGCAAACGTGTCTCGCGATCACGATGCCGGCGCCGGTCAACGGGAATGGCCTTCAGCCCGAGATTGATCGCCACGAGATGAGTGCCGGTGGTCACAGCGCCTTCGCGCAGGATCGAGGAGGCCAGCAGCCGGCCGAGCCAGGGTGCGTGCTGGAGGACGGAGATCTCATTCCACGCATCGAGGGCGACGATCGTCTGAAGGACCGGTGGCAGATCCTGGGCGCGAGCCAGCACGGCCCGCCAATCCTCCAGCCGCTCGTCCTCATCCCAGTCGAGATCATAGACGAACGGATCCTTGTCCGGAGCATTTTCAACACGGCCCGGCTTCTTCGCCTCTTCAATAGCCGCCTCCGAGCGGGCAATTACCGCATCGATCGCGGCAAACGCGTCACCCAGACCGTCTTCAACTTCATCCTCCACCTCCCCCACCCCAGCCGGAGCACCGGTCGGCTCGACATTCCCATCCGGCACCCCCTCCCCGTCCTCACCCCATGATGCCGCGGGCCACGCCCGCCCGCGGAGGGAGGCGAGGCCGGGGGCCGACAGCGCCCAGCCAGGTGGATGGGCGGCGATGCGTCGGCGGGTTTTCAGGATGTCGCGGGCGATGGTGAGTTCATGGGTGGGAGCGCGGATGTCCCGGAGGGCGTCATGCAGGACGAGATCCTCGAGATGGACGAGTTCGCCATCGACCCAGAGCGAGGCGTGCGCGTCGAGGAAATGCGAGCGCTCGAGAAAGCCCTCACCGACGGGAGAGCGGGCGATGCGCTCGTCAAGCCGGGCAAGCGCGACCGCAGCCTCGGAGATCGGCCGCAGCAGGCTCTGGATAGGCAATTTTGCGAGATCGTAAGACATTGAATTTATGGTAAATGATTCGTTAAGCGAAAGCTATATGCACATTACGGTTCCGTACTTCTCGTAAATGTGCCCGCGGTTGCTCACCATCGATAAGTACCCCTTATCGTATGTTAGAAGATCTACCGATTGACCAACTGCCGCAGCCGCCTTATCCTCGGCGAAAATCACCCGTTTTATGGAAGCGCGTCATGAGCACCACCGTCAAGGTTTCCGAGGCCAAGGCCCATCTGTCCGAATTGCTCGTCCGGGTCGAAGCCGGCGAAGACGTGATCATCTCACGCGGAAACGACCCGATTGCCAAGCTGTCCCGGATCCGCGGGGAAACCGATCTTCAGCTTCTGGTCAACGAAGTGCGGGCCGCCCGTGGCCGGGCAAAGCCCTCTTCTCACGATGAGATCATGTCCTGGCGGGACGAAGGGCGCCGATAATGTCCTTCGTCATTGATGCATCCCTGGTAGCGGCCTGGCTGCTACCGGAAGAGTATAGCGATGCGGCCGAGACCGTTATCGCCTCGATTGCGGAGCCCTGCCCTGCGCCGTCACTGTTCTGGTTCGAAATTCGCAACATTCTGGTCATGTCGGAAAGGCGTGGCCGGATTGCTTCGGGAGGCGCGCTCCTTGGCATGGAGCGGGTGCGACGATTGCCGCTCGACGATGCAGGGATTGGCGGCGACGGATCAATCCTGCTCCTGGCTTCCAATCACATCCTCAGCGCCTATGACGCGGCCTATCTTGCCCTGGCCATCAATAGAAACGTGCCCCTGGCCACCCTCGACCGCAAGCTGGCCGCCGCAGCCCGGAAAGAGGGGGTAACCGTGCTCGGCCCTTACGCTCATGGCGACTGACAGCGAAGTTCTCGTCTCTGCCCGCGCCAAACAACTCGACACGATCGCCGCCGTCCTGCCGATCGACCGGCGCGACGAACTGGCCGAATTGTTGACCGACCAGGACATCGAAACACTGCGCCATCTGGTCAACGAGGGCATGGGCGAAAACACCCTGCGCGCCCTCACCTCCGACCTCGCCTATCTGCAGGCCTGGTCGCTGGCCGCAACCGGCGCCTCCCTCCCCTGGCCGGCGCCCGAGGCACTGCTACTGAAATTCGTCGCCCACCATCTGTGGCAGCCCGACCAGCGCGACATCGATCCTCACCACGGCATGCCTGCAGCTGTTGAGCAAAGCCTGCGCGAGCAACGCTTCCTTCGATCTTCCGGACCGCATGCGCCCGACACGGTGCGCCGGCGGCTTGCCAGCTGGTCGACGCTGACGAAATGGCGCGGCCTGACCGGCGTCTTCTCCTCGCCTTCCCTGAAATCGGCGATACGCCTTGCCGTCCGCGCGACGCCGCGGCCAAGGAAACGCAAGAGCGTCAAGGCGGTGACCGGCGACGTCTTGGCAAAAATGCTTGCTACCTGCAGCGCCGACAGCCTGCGCGATAGTCGAGATCGAGCAATCCTGATGGTCGCCTTTGCCTCTGGCGGTCGCCGGCGTAGCGAGATCGCCGGTTTGCGCAGGGAGCAGCTCTCAGTCGAGCCGCCGATCACAGTCGAAAACGGCCCTCCCCTCCCCTCTCTCGCCATCCATCTGGGTCGCACAAAAACGTCTGGTTCCGAGCACGACGAGGTCGTTTATCTGACGGGCCGGCCCGTGGATGCGCTCAACGCATGGCTTGCGGTTGGAAGAATCGAAACGGGGAGTATTTTTCGGAAGATCGATCGCTGGGGCAATGTTTCGAAGCGGGCCCTGGAGCCGAGTGCGGTCAACCAGATCGTGAAGCAGCGGGCGGTGATGGCTGGGTTAGATCCGCGGGAGTTTTCGGCGCATGGACTGCGATCGGGATACCTAACCGAGGCTGCGAACAGGGGGGTTCCGCTGCCAGAGGCCATGGAGCAGTCGCGCCATCGCTCAGTGCAACAGGCCTCAAGCTACTATAACAGCGCAACGCGTCGCAGTGGTCGGGCTGCGAGATTGCTCTGATCCGAGTAGGCGTGGTTCAAGGGACATACAGCTAAACGATTGATAAGATTGCCTTATCCTTCCTTTGTTTCCTTATATGGAAAGAAACGCGAAACAGCGGCAAAACGGCCTCTCTCGTCGAGCAGAAGTCAAGTCTGATCGGAACCACCTGCTTGCATATCTCTACGGCCTTCAGGTGGTCCACAAAGCATAAAAGTAGCCAGGAATGATCCTGGCTACCTTTCTCAATCTTGAATTCTTGATAGGCCCTTCGCGGCAATCACCATACAGGTGGGCTCGTGAACGCCGCCGGAAAGCAATTTCTTTCAGGCCTATTGCCGTGCCATAGCGAGCTGAATGGCCATGACCGGATCCACCTTGTGTTCCGCATTCTCGGCTGCGTCGTCAATGGCGAGTTGGAGGCCCTTGATCTGGCTCTGTTGCAAAGATTTTAAGCGCCGGGGAATTCCACCGTTCTCTGCTATCAAGCGGCCTAATCTTCGAGATTCTGGGCGAGCAAAGCCACGGCTTCGGTCAGAGCACTCGGCCCGATACCGAAGGCCCGTTCAACGATACGAGCCTCTCCACAGATGTCTTTTGTCAGGTTGAAAATAGCAGCCTGGCCCTTGCGTAATGCCCGCATGACTTCGAAACCCTTGATCGTCGCATAGGCCGTCTTCAACGTCTTGAACCCTCTGACCGGCTTGATGAGTTGTTTCAGCTTGCCGTGATCGGCCTCGACGACATTGTTCAAATATTTGATCTGCCGATGTACCAGCTCGTCGGGGCATTTGCCTTTGGCCTTCAATTGAGCGATGGCAATCCCGTAGGTTGACGCTTTGTCAGTGTTGATGACAGTCGGCTTTTCCCAGTCTTTCAGGCCATTCAAAGCCTTACCCAAAAAGCGCTTGGCTGCTTTGGCATTACGGGTCGGAGACAGATAGAAATCGATGGTGTTGCCGAATTTGTCGACGGCCCGGTAAAGGTAAGTCCATTGCCCGCGGACCTTCACATAGGTTTCGTCGACACGCCAGCTCGTTGACTGTGGCCGGCGCCAATGCCAGCGCAGCCGTCTTTCCATCTCCGGCGCATACTTTTGAACCCAGCGATAAATCGTGGAATGATCGACAGGCACGCCCCGTTCGCCCATCATCTGTTCAAGATCGCGGTAGCTGATGCCATAGCGGCAATACCACCTCACCGCCCATAAGATTACGTCACCCTGAAAATGACGCCACTTGAAATCGCTCATCAAAAGTCTCGCTGAAAATTGTCAGCGCTCTTTCGGCCATCAACCGAGTTTTTGCAACAGAGCCCGCTTCCGTCACTTCCTGATGAATGACGGCGAGGTGACGGCGATGTGATCGGGCCATGCCTTGCCGGTCCGTGTCGTACCTGGCTACTAGCTTTCAAGTTCCGATTTCAGAAAGTTCTTTCGATCCATGTCCAGCGAATATCGGCTGTCGCGGCGAGCCTTCGTTTTCGCCTCGGTTTCAATGACCGCGACGCTCGCAGGCTGCGCCGCCACGACATCATCTGCCCGACGGGCTCCTCTTCCCGAAAAGGTCAGCCTTCCGATCGGTCCTCCGACGGATGCCGAGTTGCAGGCGAGATATGCGGCCCTTGAGGATGGCAGTCATCTCATCCCCGCCATTCCCTATCAAAAGATGGATCCGAAATATTTCCGCCAGCGGGTGGCCGATCCGACCGGCGAGACGCCCGGCACCGTCGTCGTCGATACGCCCGGTCGTTTCCTCTATGTGGTCGAGCCCGGAGGGACGGCGATGCGCTATGGCGTCGGCATCGGTCGCGACGGCTTTGCCTGGCAGGGCGAAGGCATCATTCATTGGCGGCAGCACTGGCCGCGCTGGAAGCCGCCGGCCGAGATGATCGTGCGCCAGCCGCATCTCGAAAGATACTCGATCGAGAACGGCGGCATGGAGCCCGGGATCAAGAACCCGCTTGGCGCGCGGGCCCTCTACATCTTCCAGAACGGACAGGATACGCTCTACAGGCTGCACGGCACCCCGGAATGGGATTCGATCGGCAAGGCTACCTCCTCCGGCTGCGTCCGATTGGTCAACCAGGATGTCCTCGATCTCTATACGCGGGTGCCATACCACGCGCCGATCGTCGTTCACCAGGAGCCCCTGGTGCCGGTTTCCGCCGTTTGATAGACCGCTGCTGTTTTATCGCAGGCGGGTCATGTAGAGCCCGCTCAAAGGCGCAGAGAGCGGGCGAACGGGCTGGAGGGCAAGCTGGAACTGGACGAGGAAACGCCGCAACCCGACACACCGACGCCGCGGATGTTGTCATGGGCCCGCAACTCAACGATCTATCGCCTCGAGCGGCGGATGCATACGGAAAAGCAGCTCTTTGACGCCATATGGCGAAAGGCTCGGCAGAAATTCGAAAACATCAGCGAAGCACAGGCCGGGGCATTGGCCGACTCCGCTGTGAAGTTTGCCTATGACAACAAGGCGCTGGATGATGCGGCCTATGCCGAGATCAGCACTCGTTCGGGCATGCGCCACGGCAGGTCCAAACGAGCGATCGCCCAGAAATTGTCGCAGAAGGGTGTCGCCCGAAGCACCGTCGCGGCTGCCGTCGCCGAGGCGGACGACTTCCATGCAGCTCTCGCCCTTGCCCGCAAACGCGCTTTCGGGCCGTTCCGCAAGGTCGCGCTCGATGAAAAGCGCAAGGCAAAGGAGCTTTCCGCCTTTGCCCGGGCGGGCTTCAGCTTCGATATCGGCAAAAGGGTATTCGAGATGTCGCTGGACGAGGCTCAAGAAGCGCTGGATGTCGGCCGCAGTCTTTAAACGACGGGCATCGGCAATCAGGCACGCCTGAGTGCGGGGTCGTCGAGTGCCGGATTGTAGAAGAGCGAGAGCGTCAGGCTTTTGGCGATGCGCTCCGCCGTCGCCATGAACCAGGCCTTTGCTTCCTCGTTCGGGGCGATGTCGTCAAGCGTCGCGGCAAAGAGCTCCAGCCATTTCGGGAAAAGCTCCGGCGTCAGATTGGCGACGCCGAGATGTGCCTGGACCGGTTTTCCGCCATAAGCGCCCGTGCGCAAGGCGACGGAAGACCAGAAGCTCTTCATTTTCTGCATATGCTCCGGCCAGCGCCCCGAAAGCCTCGCGTCGAAGACAGGTCCCAATTCCGGATGAGCCAGCACCCGGCCATAAAACGTGTCGACCAGATTGCCGATGAAGACCTCATCAATACCGATCGCGTGCATTTCCGCTGCGGCGCGTTCGCGGATCTCTGCGGCATGCGCAGCACGGCCCTGTAGTTCGTTGTTCATGTAAAACCCCGCGGCTCCGACACCATCTACGGCTCACCTGATATAGGATCTGCCGATGCCTGGCCAAAGGCCGAACTCTCGGTTGCGACGATCTGTCAGACAGCGGCAATCGTCCGGCCAGCCATTCATGGAGGCTTTGGTCGTTGATCGCTGCGGCGATTACCGCAGCGAATAGATGAGCTCAAGCGCAATACGATGGCGCTTCTTCATGTTGGATAGTACCACAAAACAGTGGCCCGGCATTGCTGCCGGGCCACCAGGAAATCAGAAGAATGCGATCGGATCAGACCCGTTCGAGCGCGACGGCGATGCCCTGCCCTACTCCGATGCACATGGTGGAGAGCGCATAGCGGCCCTTGCGGAGCGAGAGTTCGAGTGCCGCCGTGCCGGAGATGCGTGCGCCGGACATGCCGAGCGGATGGCCGAGCGCGATCGCGCCGCCATTCGGGTTGATGTATTCGGCGTCTTCCGCAAGGCCGAGTTCGCGCAGTACGGCGATGCCCTGCGACGCGAAGGCCTCATTCAGTTCGACGACGTCGAAATCCTTGGGCGTCAGCTTGAGCAGCGCGCAGAGCTTCTGGGTCGCCGGAGCCGGGCCGATGCCCATGACGCGCGGCGGAACGCCGGCCGCGGCGCCACCCATGACGCGGGCGATCGGCGTGAGGCCGTATTTCTTCGCCGCCGCTTCCGACGCGATGATCAAGGCCGCCGCACCGTCGTTGACGCCCGATGCGTTGCCCGCCGTGACAGTGCCGCCTTCGATCTTGTTGACCGGTTTCAGCTTGCCGAGCGCTTCCAGGCTCGTCGCGCGGGGATGCTCATCCCTGGAAACGACGATCGGATCACCCTTGCGCTGCGGCACGGTGACGGGCGTGATCTCCTTCTCAAGCCGGCCGTTTTCCTGCGCGGCGGCGGCCTTCGCCTGAGAGCGCACGGAGAAGGCGTCCTGGTCCTCGCGGGAGACCTTGTAATCGATCGCCACGTTGTCGCCGGTCTCCGGCATGGAATCGACGCCATACTGCTTCTTCATCAGCGGATTGATGAAACGCCAGCCGATTGTCGTATCATAGATCTCGGCATTGCGTGAAAACGCAGTCTCCGCCTTGGGCATCACGAATGGCGCCCGGCTCATGCTTTCGACGCCGCCGGCGATCATCAGTTCCGCCTCGCCCGCCTTGATGGCGCGCGCGGCGGTGATGACGGCATCCATGCCGGAACCGCACAGCCGGTTCATGGTCGTGCCGGTGATGGAAACCGGCAGGCCGGCAAGCAGCACGGCCATGCGGGCGACATTCCGGTTGTCCTCGCCGGCCTGATTGGCACAGCCGTAGATCACATCGTTGACGGCTTCCCAATCGACCGATGTGTTGCGTTCCATCAGCGCCTTGATCGGGATCGCGGCAAGGTCGTCGGCGCGGACGGAGGAAAGCGAACCGCCGAAACGGCCGATCGGGGTGCGGATATAGTCGCAGATATAGGCTTCGGTCATGGCTGTCTCCTCATAGTACCGGCACGACGAGGTCGGCGACCGGCCCGTCGATGTGAAGTTTCGCCCCCGTCATGGCCTGCAGTTCTTCGATCGTCATGTCGCCGAGCTTTTCGCGCAAAACGAAATGGCCGTCCTTGATATCGATCACCGCATGGCTCGTATAGACACGGGTGATGCAGGCGACGCCGGTCAGCGGAAAGGTGCACTTTTCGACCAGTTTCGGATCGCCGTTCTTGGTGACGTGTTCGGTGATGACGGACACCTGCTTGGCGCCGTGCACGAGGTCCATGGCCCCACCAACGGCAGGCACGCCCTTGGAACCGACGCGCCAATTGGCAAGGTCTCCATTCTGCGCCACTTGCAGTGCACCGAGGATCGCGACGTCCAGATGGCCGCCGCGCACCATGGCGAAGCTGTCTGCATGGTGGAAGAAGGCAGCGCCAGGCTTCAGTGTTACGGCTTTCTTGCCGGCGTTGATGAGGTCCCAGTCCTCCTCACCGGCCGGCGGCGCTTCGCCGAAGTTCAGGATGCCGTTTTCGGTGTGGAAGATTGCTTGCCGGCCCGGCGGCTGGTAGCGGGCGACCATTTCAGGAAAACCGATGCCGAGATTCACATAGGCTCCATCCAGAATGTCCTGGGCGGCGCGCCAGGCGATCTGGGCGTTGGAGAGCTTGATGTCTTCACGGGTGTTGACGGTCATGCTTGGGCTCCCTGGGATTCTGGGGCGGCGTAGGCCACTCCGGCTCGGATGAGCTCTTCTTCCTGGCTCGGGTTCGCGACTTCGACGACGCGATCGACGAAGATGCCGGGCGTGACCACGTGCTCGGGATCGATCTCTCCGGCCTTCACGATCTTCGAGACCTGCACGATCGTCCTGGCGGCGGCCATGCACATCAGAGGATTGAAGTTGCGGCCGGCCTTGTTGTAGGTCAGATTGCCATAGGTGTCGCCGAGATGCGCCTTGACGATCGCGAAATCTGCCTTCAGCCAGCGTTCCTGCACATAATGCCGGCCGTCGAATTCAGCAATCGCCTTGCCCTCCGCAAGCTCGGTGCCATAGGCCGTCGGGGTGTAGAAGGCCGGAATGCCGGCGCCGCCGGCGCGGATGCGCTCGGCGAGCGTGCCCTGGGGTACGAGTTCGAGCTCGATCTCACCCGCAAGATACTTATCCGTGAACGCCCGCGGATCGGAGGATTTCGGGAACGAGCAGATCATCTTCCTGACCATGCCCGCGTCGATCATCGCTGCAATGCCGATGCGGCCATTACCGGCATTGTTATTGATGACCGTGAGGTTCTTCGAACCCTTGTCGATCAGAGCATGAATAAGCTCGATCGGCGCACCGGAGCCACCGAAACCGCCGATCATGACGGTCGCGCCATCGCCGATTTCGGAGACGGCTTCCGCCAGACTCCCGATTGTCTTGTCCATGGGCGATTTCTCCTTGCCTCGCTTCAGGCCCGGAAAATCGGTCCTCCGCGCCTCCTCGACCAGACATAGATCGCGGCGGGATCAGCAGCAAGGGATTTGTGCGATATTTGACATTTGTTCATATATCGCACAAATTGAACCAGCGCTGTTGAGGCTGACGAGGGGCGGAGGCGGGCGTCGACCTAACAAATGGAGAGGGATCGAGGAATCACGATGCGGGAAACGGATTTTGTCAGCGGTTTTGCCCGGGGGCTGAAGGTGATCGAGGCTTTCGGCGAGACGACGCCGAAACTGTCGATCAGCGATGTCGCCAAGGCGACCGGTCTTGACCGGGCCACGGCACGACGCTGCCTGCTTACGCTCGCCGAGCTTGGCTATGCCGATTACGATGGAAAATTCTTCGCGCTGACGCCGAGGATTCTGCGGCTCGGTCATGCCTATCTTTCCGCGACTCCCCTGCCCCATATCGTCCAGCCCTTTCTGGACAAGCTTTCGGAGGAAGTGCAGCAGAGCGCATCGGCGAGCGTGCTGGATGGCACGGAGGTGGTCTATATCGCCCGTGCTTCGCAGAAGCGGGTGATGTCGATCAACCTGATGCCTGGCAGCCGCCTCCCCGCCTATTGCGCCTCCATGGGGCGTGTGCTGCTCGCGGCCCTGCCGGAAGAGGAGGCGCGGGCGCTTCTCAGGCAGACCGCGCTGAAGGCCTTCACTCCGCGCACAAAGACGGACCCAGCCCGGTTGATGGAGGAGCTTATCCGCGTTCGCGCTCAGGGTTTCGCCGTCATCGACCAGGAGCTCGAACTCGGCCTCTGCTCCATCGCCGTGCCGCTGGAAAACGACCGTGGCCGGGTGGTCGCCGCGCTCAACATCGGCGCCCCGGCGGCCAGCGTTCCGGCTGAGCAGATGGCCGAGCGTTATCTGGAGCCACTCAAGGCCGTGGCCAGAGCGCTCAAACCCATGCTTCGCTAAGCTCCCTTCCCTTCTCTCGATTTCACGTCTCCCCGAGTGGACAATCCTCCTTCCATTCGCTATCAACGTAATGTTATTACATCTCATAAGGAGTTTTCGATGAGACGTATGAGAGAGGGATGGAAGAAGAGCGCCTTGGCCTCGGCAGCAGTGTTCTGGCTTGCCGCCTCCCCTGCGGGCGCGGATGACGCAGAACGCGAGGTCTGGCGGCTGTTCGTTGCCGATCACACGGCACCGGTTGTCCGTGCCATCGATCTGGAGACTGGCGCCGGGCTCGGGAATTTCGACCTCAAGGGTTTCGCAGCCCTGACCGCAAGTGCATCGGGCCGAACGGTTTTCGCGGTTCAAACGGAAGCCGACATGGTGCAGGCGATCAGCACCGGCATTGCAGTTTCCGACCACGGCGAGCACCGGGACGTGGACATCAAAGCGCCGGAAATGCTGCCGGTGAGCTTCGGAGGTCGGCGGCCCGTGCATGCGGTGCCCCATGACGACAGGATGATCCTGTTCTTCGATCGCGAAGGACGGGCGGATGTCGCCGATGAGGGTGCTTTGCTGGAGGGAAAGACGGATATCCGCGCCGTCGATGCGACTGCGCCGCATCATGGCGTCGCAGTGACCATGGGCAGGCACACGCTGGTTTCCGTCCCGGATACCAAAGCAGAGGTGAAGCCGGACGAATTGCCTCCGCGGCTGGGCCTGCGCGTTGTCGATGAGGTTGGCAAACAGGTCGGTGATGCTATCCCCTGCACTGCCCTGCATGGCGAGGCTCTATCGGCGAGGCTGGTGGCTTTCGGTTGCGAGGAGGGCGTCCTGTTGGCTCGCCCTGGCGGCAACGCCGGACCGAAGCCTGAGATGCTCCCCTATGGAAGCAGTCTCCCGAAGGGCAAAGTGACGACTCTGCTCGGCGGCAAATCAATGCAGTTCTTTCTGGGAAATTTTGGTGGGGACAGGCTGGTCGTCATCGATCCGGACGCGGAGGAACCCTATCGGTTGGTCGAGCTACCGACCCGGCGGGTGGATTTCGCGCTCGACCCTGCCCGCGCAAAGAACGCCTATATCCTGACGGAGGACGGCGATCTGCATCTGCTCAACGTGCTGAATGGTTCGATCGTCAAGACGGTCAGGGTGACTGAGCCTTATAGCAAGGATGGTCACTGGCGCGACCCGCGGCCGCGGCTTGCAGTCGCCGGCGACGTAATCGCCATCACCGATCCGCGTCATAGCCTGGTGCGGATCATCGATATCGAAACATTTTCCGAGAGCCGCACCATTCCCCTGGAAGGAATGCCGTTCGCGATCGTCGCCGTGGGCGGATCTGGCCTCGATCACTGAACGGTGGCTTCAGTGAACACTCCAGCGCCGCGCTCCCGGGAGCGCGGCGCCTTTCGGTTGTCGGGCGCGATCCATCATCAGGATGAATCGATCGGGTCGGATCGATTCAATCATCTCGTTGGACGATGGAATCTGGCTTTGCGATTCTGCTGCCATGGATACCGAACCTCTTCTTCTGACCCGCCGCGACCCGGTTCGCAACATGGCTCGCTTCTATGTGCTCACCGTCGAGCCTGATCTGTTCGAAGGCACGGCACTGACCCGCAACTGGGGCCGTATTGGCACCAAGGGCCGCACCTGCATTGAGCTCTTCCGTTCCAGACAGGAGGCCGAGCACCGAATGGCCGCAATCGCGCGCAGCAAGGTGAGGCGGGGGTATAGATCGACCGAGAAGGTGAGTTGACAGCTGTCAACTCAGCAACCCATGACTTTGATCTGAACGATAGATACCCATCCGGTCGAACCTCTCCTGCCGCATCAGCGAAGGAAGGCGAAGAAGGACGAGTTGACAGCTGTCAACTCGTCCTGGAGACGAGGCCATTGTCGACGCAGGAAAGGCTGCGCTGCTGTAACTTTCCTGCCAGAAGACCAACTCCGCCCTTCCGACCATTTTCTGTTCCGGCCCATTCCGGCGGCGTACAGCCTGCCGATCATATCCTGCCGCTATCGCAAAGTTGCCGCGATAGGCCATCTGACCAACAGGGGCCGGAATGAAATGCCACCATCTCGGGAAAGCCCCCAGGGCACGCGGACGGAGCAGGAGAGACGCCCACAGGTCCCGGACGCGGCTGCGCCGCCGTCAACAGCAGATCACAGGCTTCTCCCGAGTGCATAGCCGCCAAATGCATCATATCGATCGCTTCGTCAGGCTTTGCCGCACGATCTCCAACCCGGGCAAGGGGAGGGGTTCCAGCCACGCCGGACTTCACAACAGGCGAAGCTTTCAGCCCCGCAAACATGCTCCCGCCTCGATCCGCGGAAAAAGGGGCGGGGTCTCGGCGTCGCCATCCGCCCATCGACCGGCATTTGCCTTCGGCAATCGGCGGAGTAGAATCGTAACGGGCAACCTGTTGATCGATTCGGTGTTTCCCGCACCAATCTCGACCCCAGGGGCATTGCAGCTCCGAGAAACGGGCCTCAGTCGACACCTCCCGACCGCTAGCGCGAATTATGGTTAACGCAGCGGTAACGAAACCCAACCTCTCTATCGCTTTCGTAACGAAGATCCTCTATAACAACAACAATGCGTTACGAACTTTCGAAATTGCCGCTGCAGACCCTTGTCACGCCCGTAGCGACGGCGACCGCCGCTCTGGTGCGCCTCGACGAGCGTCTTAACCGGTCCGACTTGCGCCAGGGCTGCATCAGCCGCGCCGATTTTGCAGACGCCTGCGCCTCGTTGTGGATCGACGGCGAACTTGTTCACCTCGAGGATCTGGTCCTGCACGACGCCGGCATGGGCATTCGCGCACCCACGCATGAGCTCGCGATTGCGCAGGACGTGCTGCGCACCCGTCGTCGCATTTCCGGCCATCCGGCCGGCTGGGCGCTGAGCCCCGAAGGCCTCAGAAATCTCCGGGGCAGGGGAGGGGGGAACGACGCTGCGACCCTGCCTGCTCCATTGCCGGAAGAGGAGGCACTCAGCGAACCGATCGCCGAGGATGAGGACCCCTTGGCAAGGGAACTGGCGGAGATCGATGCCGTTCTTGCTCGCTCCGAAGCTGTTCTCTCCGGGACCATCCAGCCATCACGATCGTCGCGGCAGGAGCGTGCCCCGCTCGTCTATGAGCCAGGCTGGGATGAGGACGAGCGCCTCGAGGAGTGGCGCGCTATCCTGATCGAAACGGACGGGTTGCCAGCGGCACTGCGAGCCGCGCTGTTGCTCGATGCCTGGAACCAGTTGCAGGTCCTCCAGCACGCGCCCTGGCTCGGCCGGCTGCTGGCAGCCTCCTTGCTCCGCAAGGCTGACATCACCATCGCGCATCTTGTCGCCGTCAATCGGGGCCTTAGAAACGTTTCACGCGAGCGCCGCACCAGTCGCGACCGCAACACGCGACTGCTCGCCATCCTCGATGGGATCGGCATTGCGTCCGAACTAGGCCTGAAGGAGCATGACCGATTGCTGCTTGCAAAACAGCAGATGCAGCGAAAACTCGATGGCCGTCGCAGATCGTCTAAATTGCCGAAGCTGATCGAGCTCGTCCTCTCCCGCCCGATGGTCTCCGCCGGCATGATTGCCGAGGTGCTTGACGTGACCCCCCAGGGGGCACTCAAGATTGCCGGTGAACTGAACTTGCGCGAGCTGACGGGCAGGGGAAGGTTTCGGGCGTGGGGGATAGTCTAGAGTACCCGCGCCTTATACGAGAGTAACGTCGACATTGCGGAGTTCACGCTTCGCAGCCCTTCAAGGCAATCAGCTCCAGGCAATTCGATCGCAAGCCATGGCGCGCGCATCATGCCTCCACAAGCGGCAGGATGACCACATTGCGCGGGGGAATTTCGACCTGGCCGCCGTTATGTTCGTGGCCGATCGGCCAAACGGCCTTGCCGGAGCTGATGCTGCCATGGCGATCCGCCAGCGCCACGTCGGTGGCCTGTATCGTACGGGTCGGATTGACCAGCCATAAAAAGCTGCCTTTCTCGCCTTTGTGAATGCGGGCGAAGAGCGTCTTGTTGGAGAGTATCACATGACGCTCGCGGCCGCTCCATCCCAGGAGCTCGGCGAAGAAGGCCGCATTCGCCTTGCCGTTGCTGCGGTAATAGGCGACGGACGGGTTGGTGCCGATCAGGAGCGTACGCCCCTTGCCGAAATTGTTCTCGACAACGGCAAGGCGGCCGTCGGTGAAGTTGCCCCGGGCCGTACCGCCGTTGAGACGATAGGACTGCAGGAGGCCGCCGCCATCGACGGCAAGCTCGCCGAACTCGAAATGGATGCGATCGCCGATATCGGGCATGAATTCGACGGTTTCCTCCTGCGCGCCGAAGACGGCATCGAGGCCCATGTTCGGCTGCACTTGACCGACATGGCCGCGGTCACCGAAATAACCGGGGCAGGCTTCGGTGATCAACGTGCCGCCATTCTCAACCCAGGTTTTCAGCCGGTCGGCCTGTTCCGCGGTAAACATGATCGGGTAGGGGAAATAGAGAAAGTCGTAGGCACCGATATCGTCGATATGCACCCAATCCGGCTGCACACCATTGTCCAGAAATGCACGATACGCGCCCCACATGGCTTCCGGATAGGGTTTTTCCTTGCGGTCGTAATTGAGCAGATAGTCCCATTCCTGGGTCTCGCGCACGACCAGGATGCCGATTTCGCCGCGCACCGGCTTTGCGTCCCAGAGAACAGCCTGTGCCTGATCGTTCGCCCATTTCGCCATCGCGCTCTGCATGTCGGAACGCGGTGTGCGCGAGCCGTCCATACCGTAGGCGCCGAAGGCGCCGAAGAGCGGCCCATCGAGCAGCGGCCGCCACCGCAGGTTGAGAACACCGCGAGCGCCACCGGCAAGCGAGGTCATGCTCCAGATGCGGATATCCTCCGGTTCCGCCACCCGGCCGTCCTCCTTGTCGCGACCGATCACCTGCGGCTGTAGCCACAGCGGCCCGCCCTGACGCTCCGCATGCCAGAAGGTTTTTCCGCGGGCTGCGGCACGGTTGATATCGACGCCATACCAGGTCTTCCAGGGCTCGGTGCCCTTGCGGGCTTGAACCCACGTGAAGCCGTAGATCTCCACCTTGGAGGCGGCAAGCCAGTCGTCGCAACCATTCGCCGCCATGTTCGGGATCGCACCCGAAATGCCGTGGGCGGCGATAACATTCTTGCTGTCGACCGCCCGGATCGTATCGATGCGCCACTGCATCTGGTCATAGAAGTTATCGCGCTTGAACTGCAGCCAGTCGATGCATTCCGGATAGGGTGCCATGTGTACCGGAGGCTCAATGTCGTCCCATTCGGCATAGCTGTAGCGGTGCCAGACCTTTGCGAGCGCCTTCAACGAGCCATATTTCTTCTCCAGCCATTTGCGGAAAGTGGCCTTGGCATAGCTGCTGTAATCCACGTCCGCGGAATAATTGCATTCGTTCCAGACGTCGTAGCCGTAGATTGCCGGATGGTCCTTGTATCGGGTGGCGAGTGCCGTCAGGAAATTGCCAGCGGCCTCCTTCACCTCGGGGCAGTTCAGCGTCAGCGCACCGGCCCCCCCGCCATTGTTGGAGAAGCCCCCGGTCGCGGCCGAGACACCCATCCAGGAGCCGAGCTTCGTCCCGTCGGCGTTGACCTGCAGGGCATGAGAGAATTTGCGAACCGCCCAATCCGGCACCGCGTGGATGAGTTCGGCGATCACCGTCTTGAGGCCGTTCCTCGCCGCGAGATCGAGCTGCCGATCGTATTCCTCCCAGTCATAGACACCGGGCGCCACCTCGATCGCTCCCCACATGAACCAGTGGCGAAAGATGTTGAGCCCATCCTCGGCGGCGACACGGTAGTCGCGTTCCCAATGTTCCTGCGGCGGGTTCGACTTGCGGAAATAGACGGCGCCATAGGGAAATTGAATATCGTTTCTGAGCATTGTCCTGTCCTTCTTCAGTTCGGACACAGCTTCGCCGCCCGGAGAGGAGGCTCCGGCTGACGCAGGCGAAGATATCGTCCGGCAGTCCTAAAAAGCGTTGGTCTTAGCGCGGCCCTCCGGCGAGGAGTTCGAGCGTGCGGATGAGGGCGGAATGATCACGGTCGCCATCGCCGTTGGCGATCGCGGCATTCATGAGCTGCTGGGTCGCGGCGGTATTGGGCAGCGCGAGGTCGAGCGACCGGGCGGCATCGACGGCGAGCGTCATGTCCTTGCGGTGCAGACGGATGCGGAAGCCGGGCTCGAAGGTCTCCTTGACCATCCGCTCACCATGCACCTCGAGGATGCGGGAGGCTGCAAAGCCGCCCATCAGTGCGGCGCGGACCCTAGCCGGATCGGCGCCGGCGCGTTTGGCAAAGAGCAGCGCTTCGGAAACAGCCTCGATGGTCAGGCCGACGATGATCTGGTTGGCGACCTTGGCGGTCTGCCCGTCGCCGACGCCTCCGACCAGGGTGATGTTCTTGCCCATCTTCTCGAACAGCGACCGGGCCCGCTCGAAGGCCGCATCCTTGCCGCCGACCATGATGGTCAGCGACGCCGCCTTGGCTCCCACCTCGCCACCGGAAACCGGCGCGTCGAGATAATCGCAGTCGAGCGCTTCAACGCCTCTCGCAAAGCCCTTGGTCGCGACCGGCGAGATCGAGCTCATGTCGATGACGAGTTTGCCTGCGGAGAGGCCCGACGCCACGCCGTTTTCGCCGAAGAGCACCGCCTCGACATCCGGCGTATCGGGCAGCATCAGGATGATGATATCCGAGGCTTGAGCTACGGCCTTTGCACTGGCGGCCGCCTTGCCGCCCTTGGTGATGAGATGCTGGGAACCTTCCTTCACGCGGCTGAGATGCAGCGTGTGACCCGCGTCGATCAGGTGTTCCGCCATTGGGCGGCCCATGACGCCCAGTCCGATGAATCCGATATTCATGACAACCTCACTTCAGATAGGGCCTCATCCAGCCGAGGCCCTCGCTGGTGCCAGCCTTCGGTTTATATTCGCAGCCGACCCAGCCGTCGTAACCGAGGCGGTCGAGTTCCGAGAGGATGAAGCCGTAGTTGATCTCGCCCGTGCCGGGTTCGTTGCGACCGGGATTGTCGGCAATCTGCACATGGGCGATCTTCTCCTTCAGCCGTGTAAAGGTGGGGATCAGGTCGCCCTGCATGATCTGCATGTGGTAGAAGTCGTATTGGATAAAGAGGTTGTCGGAGCCGACCTTATCGAGGATGCGCTCGGCATGCTTCGTCGTCGACAGGAAGAAACCGGGAATGTCGCGCAGGTTGATCGGCTCGATCAAGAGCTTGACGCCGGCATCGGCGCAGCGCGGTACGGCATATTTCAGGTTCTCGACCAGCGTGTTTTCCAGCACGTCGGGGTCGGCATCTTTCGACACCAGACCTGAAATGACGTTAAGCTGCCGGCAACTGAGTGCCTTGGCATAATCGAGCGCCAGCGACACTCCATCGCGAAATTCCTGCACGCGGTCAGGCAGGCAGGCGATGCCGCGTTCGCCGCCGGCCCAATCGCCGGAGGGCACGTTGAAAAGCGCCTGTTCGAGACCGCTTGCCTTCAAGGCATTCGCGACTTTTTCCTTCGGCTCGACATAGGGGCCGAGATATTCGAGCGCTCCGAAACCGTCTTTCGCTGCGGCTGCAAAACGGTCGAGAAAGGGCAGGTCCTGATAGAGGAAGGAGAGATTGGCTGAGAATTTCGGCACTGGAACATCCTTATGAATTGACGGGTGCGACGAAACGCTGCCGGTGCATCATGCGCTTGTCGCGGGGATCGGGGTTAGGAACGGCAGAGATGAGGCTTTTTGTGTAAGCCTCCCGCGGCGCGGTGCAGACCTGCTCGGCCTCGCCAAGCTCGACAATCCTGCCGCGGTGCATGACGGCCACGCGGTCGCAGAAATAGCGCACCACGGAAATGTCGTGCGAGATGAAGATGAAGCTGAGGTTCAGCCGCCTGCGGATATCGAGCAGAAGGTCAAGGATCTGGCTGCGGATGGAGACGTCGAGCGCCGAGGTCGCCTCATCGGCGATGATGATGCGCGGTTCGAGCGCGAGCGCCCGAGCGATGCCGATGCGCTGCCGCTGGCCGCCGGAAAAAGCGTGCGGATAACGCTCCATGCCCATCGGGTCGAGTCCAACGAGGCGCATCAGCTCGGCAACGCGATCCTCCAGTTCCTTGCCCTTGGCAGGGCCGTTGACGATCAGCGGGTCGCCGATCACCTCCTTGACCGTCATGCGCGGATTGAGGGAGGCGAAGGGGTCCTGGAAGACAAGGCGGACCTCGCGATGAAAGTCCCGAAGTCCCTTCTTGCCAAGTCTGGTGACCTCGATTTCGCTGCCGTTCTTGTTGCGGTAGAAAACGGCGCCAGCTGTTGGCTCGACAATGCGCAGGATCAGCCTGCCGAGTGTGGTCTTGCCGGAACCGCTCTCCCCGACGATGCCGAGGGCCTCACCCGGATAGAGGTCGAAATTGGCGTCGTCGACGGCCCTGAGCGTATTGTTGCCCGCAAAGCCAAAAGTCTTGCCGAGATTGCGGACAGACAGAACCGGCAGCGGCGCTTCGGCCGACAGCATCACCGCCGGTTTCCCGACATTCGCCTGGCGAGTGAGCTTGACGGTCGAAGCGAGCAGTTGGCGGGTATAGGGATGGCCGGCCGCATGATAGATCGCATCGACGGTTCCATGTTCGACGATGCGGCCGAAACGCATGACGGCGACTTCATCCGCCACCTCGGCCACCACGCCCATATCGTGAGTGATGAGCAGCATGGCCATGCCGCGCCCGACCTGCAGGCGCTTGATGAGATCGAGAATTTCGGCCTGCGTGGTGACGTCGAGCGCGGTGGTCGGCTCATCGGCAATCAGGATGTCCGGATCGCCGGCAAGCGCCATGGCGATCATCGCGCGCTGGCGCATGCCGCCGGAAAACTCGAACGTATAACGGTCGGCCATCTTGTCCGGATTGGGGATTTCGACCTGGCGCAACAGATCGATCATCCGCTCGCGCGCAGCCTTCTTGCCGAGGTTGGTATGCAGGCGGATCGCTTCGACGATCTGCGAGCCGATCGTGTGGACCGGCGAAAGCGAGCTCATCGGCTCTTGAAAGACAAGGCCGATGCGCCGCCCGCGGATCGCGCGCATGGCGTTGCTGTCGGGAGAAAGCGTGGCAATGTCGGTGATTGCGTCGCCGCTCTTGAGCAGGATACGTCCGCCGACGATCCGGCCAGGACGGTCGATGATCTGCAGCAGCGAACGCGCCGTGACGCTTTTGCCGGAACCGCTTTCTCCGACAAGGCAGAGCGTCTGGCCGCGTTTCAGCTGGAAGCTCACCTTTTCCACCGCATGCAGAATATGGGTGCGCAAGCAGAAATCGACCGAGAGGTCCTCGACGGAAAGCACGACATCGTCAGGAAGAGTATTCATCGCTCCCTCCTCAATTGTCATAGGGATCGGCCGCATCGCGCAGGCCGTCGCCGAAGAAGTTGAAGGAAAGGACGGCCACAATAACCGCGAGCGACGGCCAGATCAGCAGCCAGGGTGCGGTCGCGACCGTACGGATGTTTTGGGCATCCTGCAGCAGCACGCCCCAGCTCACGACCGGCGGCTTCAGCCCGATGCCGAGGAAGGAGAGCGATGTCTCCGCGACGATCATGGTGGGCACGGCGAGCGTCACCACGGCGAGGATATGGCTCGTCAGCGACGGCAGGATATGGCGGAAGATTAGCCGCGCCTCGCTCGATCCGTCGAGCCTCGCGGCAGTGACGAAATCCTCGCTCCTGAGCGCCAGAAACCGTCCGCGCACCTCGCGCGCGAGACTGGTCCATCCGAGCAGCGAGACGATGATGGTGATGACGAAATAGACGCTGACCGGCGACCAGGTAAGCGGGATGGCCGCCGCCAGCCCCAGCCAGAGCGGGATGGTCGGCATGGCGCTGATCACTTCGATGATCCGCTGGATGACCGTATCGACCCAGCCGCCATAGAAACCGGAGATGGAGCCGAAGACCACGCCCAGAACCAGGGACACCGCGACGCCCACGAGGCCGATCGACATGGAGACACGCGTTCCGTAGATCAGTCGCGAGAAGACGTCGCGCCCGAGACGATCCGTACCGAGCAGGTACATGGGATCATTGGGGTTAAGCGGGCCGATCAGATGACGATCCATGGGGATTAGCCCCCATAGTTCATAGGCCGGGCCTTTGACGAAAAACCCGATCGGCACGACCTTGCTGTCATCAACGACGAATGTGCGCCTCAGGGCTACCTTTTCGATTTCGACCTTGTAACCCTTTACATGCGGATTGAACTCCGTACTGCCGTCCGGCCGCGCCACGAAGAGACTGATCCCTTGCGGCGGCGCGTAGGTATATTGCGGCTTCGACGTCGCAGGCAGGGCAGGGGCCAAGAACTCGGCGAACAGGCCGACCAGATAGAGGAAAAGGATGACGGCGCCAGCCGTCATTGCCACTTTCTGGCGGATCAGCTTGCCGGCGATCAGCTTCCAGGGTCCAACTGTGGCTGTCGAGACCGACTTGCCCTGCTTGAGCGGGCTGATCGAAGGCCCATCGACGACCATCAGCGCGGGTTCAACATGTTTCCCGAGAGTATCGTGTACGCCCATGCCGGCCTCCTCAGCTGAACCGGATGCGCGGATCGAGCAGCGCAAGCAGCAGATCCGAAAGCAGCATGCCGACAAGGGTGAGGGCGCTCAAAAGCAGGATGAAACTGCCCGCGAGATACATATCCTGTGAAACCAGCGCGCGGAAAAGAAGCGGCCCGGCCGTTGGAAGATTGAGCACGATCGCCGTGATCGTCACACCGGAAACGAGATGCGGCAGGACCCAGCCGATCGCCGAAACGAAAGGATTGAGCGCGATACGCACCGGATATTTGAGGATGACTTTGTATTCCGGCAACCCTTTGGCGCGGGCGGTGATGACATAGGGCTTGTGCAGCTCGTCAGTCAAGTTGGCGCGCAGGATGCGGATCAGCGCAGCCGTTCCCGAAGCGCCGATGATGATGATCGGAATCCATAGGTGCGCCAGGAAGTCGCCGGCCTTTGCGAAGCTCCAGGGCGCTTCGGCAAATTCTGGGGAGTTGAGGCCGCCGACGCTCTGGCCGAGATATTTATAGGCGACATACATCAGGATCAGCGCCAGGATGAAATTCGGAACCGCAAGGCCGATGAAGCCGAAGAAGGTAAAGATGTGATCGCCAACGGTATGACGCCGCACGGCCGAATAGATGCCGATCGGAAGTGCGACGACCCACACGAAAAGAAGGCTCAGCAGCGAGATCACCAGGGTCGATCCCATGCGAGCCCAGATGAGGTCGGCAACCGGCTGATTCCATTCGAAGGAGCGGCCGAAATCGCCGCGGCTGAGAATGCCCCATATCCATTTCAGATACTGGATATAGAACGGATCATCGAAACCGTAGATTTCCTTCAGCCGTTCGATCTCAACCGGATCGACCGCCTGGCCGCTGTCACTCATCGTGGCAATCATCGAGGTCAGATAGTCGCCCGGCGGCAACTGGATGATCAGGAACGAAATCAGCGACATGCCGAACAGGGTCGGGATCATGTAGAGCACGCGCTTGAAGATATAGCCAAGCATCGGAATGTTTCTCCTCCCGTTGAGAGCGTCGGACCGGCGCTTCCTCCGGATCTCTACCCCGCTACCGGCCCCTCCAGGCCGGCAGCGCTCTTCCGTTTCAGTCGATCATCTCACGTCCAGGTGAGATGCAGCACCTCCAGCCGCTCGATACCGGGTACTTCCACCTCGGCGCGTCCATTCCGGAGGCTGAAATCTGCGGCGCGGTCGGCGACAACGAGCCAAGCCTTGTCTACCGATTTGCCTTTCGGAATTTCCACGGAAACCGTCTGGCCCGCCAGAGGGTAATTTTCGCGGATCGGTCCCTTCATCATCATTGGATTGGTCAGGTTGAAGAGGCTGAGCGCGATGCCTTCGTCGTTTTCGCGTAGCGCCATGTCGATGACCCCAGGCCCTTCGATCACGACACGCGGCATCTTGCCGAGCGCCCACCGAACGGCGTTCGCGATCAGTCGTGCATGGTCCACGGCAAAGACCTCCCAGAAAATCTCGCCGATATTCCACGGAATATAGACCGCCCGCCCACCCCTGCCGGTTTCGCGGGCGATGACGGCGGCTCCTTCCGGTGCCTTGCGTGGATAGACTTCCTCCATAGGCAGGTCCGGGAAGTCGGGGATGTAGAGAAAGGGCGTCGCGGTGCTGGTGACCGGCTCGACATGGATGAGCCGCGTGCCGCCCATGATGCGGCTCGCTCCTTCATACCCTTCGCCGATCGGATGGTCTCCCGAAAGCGCCAGATAGGTATTCTTGACAATGCCGCGGGGGCCGGAGACGAATTTGACGCCGAAGACATCCGCAAGGCCGAATTCCGGCCGCATCTTGCCGTTCTCGTCGCGCAGCGAGGTTTCATAGGCGGCGATGATGCTGCCGCCACGCTCCACATAGGCGCGGATCGCCGCGTTCTGCGCGTCCGACAGGCAGGAGGCATTGGCGAGGATGATCACTCTGAAGCGATCGAGGTTGTCCTTAGTCAGAACCTGATCGGAGAGAAGCTCGAAGGGCAGACGGGCCTCTACCAGGGCGTGATAGAAGCCGAGATCGTGTTTTTCGGCACTATGCCGATCCTCCGGTGCCCAATGACGCAGCGTGGTCGAAGGATCGATCACGGCGATTTCGGCCGTGGGCTTCATGCTTTCCAGTACCGGCTCGACCGCGGCCTGCAAGTTGAATGAATCGGCGACCGGCTCCACCCAGCGTTTATCCGGCACTACGCCATTGAATTTCGTGAACCAGGCATAAAGGCCGTGAGTCGTGCCGTTGTTGATCCAGAGCTGGATTTCCTCCGGCGAAGTCACGGCATCCTTCCAGCGATATTCCTCCTCGGGACCGATCGAGGTAATGAGCATGACGGGACGGTCGGGAAAGGTCGCCCGGATGCGCTTGCCATTGCGGCCTGCCGACCAGCCGACTTCCAGCCCCTTGCGACCCTGGTGGTCGACGACGAGGAAGGGGCAATGCCTCGTGATGACGGAAAGGTCGAACTCCATCAGCGACGCCCCGCTCATGTTGGGAATGAAGCTCGCATGCGGCCGGATCGCCTTGATCGCGTCATCCCATTGCGCGATCACGCCCGTCAGGACGTGGCGGCGCCATTGCAGCCAGGCCTGCCAGGCCGGATCGTCCGCATCCGCCTTCCGAGGCAGGCCGTAGCCGAACATGTCCTTGAAACGACGTGCGCTGTCTTCGCTGTAATCGACGCCATGCCCCTGCCAGCGATTGGCGAAGATCGCGTCGATATCGTATTCGCGAATGATCTCCTTGACCACGTCCGGCATGAACACCGTGTTATAGTCGCCGTAGGCGTTGGTGACCCAGACATCCGGATAGGCCCAGTGTCGGCGGGGCGTGCCGTCGGCATTGACCATGACCCATTCCGGATGGGCTTTGGCGGCATCGTCGTGGATGGCGTGCGGATCGACACGGGCCATCACATGCATGTCGAGCTTGCGTGCCGCATCGACGAGAGCGCCGAAGATATCCTTGTCGCCCAGATATTTGCTGACGTAGTGATAAGGAACCCTGCTCGGGTAATAGGCGACGTAGCCACCGGCGCTGAGGCAGACGGCATTGGATTTCGTTCGCTTGAAGACATCGATCCAGAAGGCGGGGTCGTATTTTTCCGGATCGTCCTCGACGAAAGTGAGCTGGGTCCAGCGTGTCGCAGTCTTGTACCACTCCGGTGTCCTCAGCGTGTCTATGTTCTGTTTCCTGGCGTCGAGCATCGTCTTCATCCAATCATCGGCAAAGAGGTATCGCGGCGCCGACCGGCACGGCCGGCGCCCGAAACGCGTCATTCCGTCGAAGGCCGTCAGACCTTGTAGAATTGCTCCGGCATGGTGGGAGCGGGCGTCGGCCAACCGAAGGAACTCGGCATGGTCCGGGTAATGTTTTTCATGTTGTTCTTGACGATGCCGTAGCCGTCCGGCGGCTGAGAAATACCGAAGACGTAGAAGTTGTCCGCAGCACCCTGCAGGATCTGCTTCATGATCGCCTGCTGACCTGCAGGATCGGACGTCGCCTTCAGCTTGTCGTAAAGCTCAAGCTGCCTCTTCGTCTCCGGCGGCGGTTCCTCCGCACTGGCATTGTTGCGGTCGAGATACCAGAGCTGCCAGGCGGGGGCATACATGGCGTTGGAGTCCGTCGGCGCATAATAGCGTGGATCGAGCATGGCCGCGATGCCGCCATTGGCGCCGAACTGATGTGCGGTCGCGTCGAAATCGCGACCCTGACGGACGCGCGTCTCCCAAAGTGAACGATCCATGGTCCGCATCTGCGCATCGATGCCGACCGCCTGGAACATCGGGATCACCAGTTGGAAGAGATCGAGGAAGATCGCGCGCGCCTGGTCAATCTCGAAGATGATCGTCAGGCGCCGGCCTTTCTCGTCGAGGCGGAAGTTCTGGTCGTCGCGCTTCGGAATGATCTCGTCCAGCATGGCGTTCGCCTTCTCGACATCATACTCCGTGAACTGCTTGGCAAGCTGTTCGCTATACAGCGGGTCGTTCTCCTTGATGGAGGGTTGAGCAGGAGCTCCCTGGCCAACCAGCACGGCGTCGATCAGCGCCTGACGATCGAGAGCCATCGAGAGAGCCGCCCGGAAATTCCTGTTCCGGAAAAGCGCCCGCTTTGTCTCGTCGTTATGATTGAGGTTGAAGATGAAGTTCATGACGTTGGCCTCCGTCGAGGTCAGCGTGCAGAAATCATAGTCGCCCTGCTGGCGCGCATCGTAGAGCACCGACTTGTTGTTCGGTGTTGCGATATACTGGTCCATGTAGTCAATTTCGCCCTGCATGGCCTTCAAGAGTAGCACCTGCGGATCGGCGACCATCTGGTAGACGATGCGATCCATATAGGGCAGCTGGTTACCCTCGGTATCCACTTTCCAGTAATAGGGATTGCGCTCGGCAACCGCCCTTTCGGTGTTCTCGCCGGGTGCGATCGTGAACATCCAGGCGTTGAGGCACGGCTTCTTCGAGGAGTTCAGGAAAAAGGCATTGTCGTTCTGGAACCCGGAAACCGATTGAAAGGCGGCAATCCAGCTTTCGAAGCCGTGCTGTTTGGCAAGTTCGTCGGCCTTCGGATTGTAGTCGATATGGAACTGTTCGAGATAATGCTTGGGGCAGCGTGTCGTGTGATCGTTGTTGGCCCAGGCGACCTGCAGCGGGAACATACCGTTAGGTGCCTCGAAGATCACCTTGAAGGTCTGTTCATCGACCACTTCCAGCTTCGCCGGCTTGCCGGCGGTCTTCCAGTGGCCCTGGCTGGTGACCGCGACCCGCTTGTCGGTGAGCACGGTATCGTACCAGAACTTGACGTCCGCCGTCGTGTAAGGGTGTCCATCGGACCATTTCATGCCCTTGCGCAGCCGGATCGTGTAGACCGTGGCGTCCGCATTTGCCTCGAAGGCTTCCGCGACGTTCAAGGTCACCCCCGACCAGTCGGGTGTATAGCGCAGCAGAGGCTCATAAGCCTGATAGCGGAACAGCATGGAGAGCGAACCGCCTCCCACCAGGGCCATTCTCCAGTCACCGCCATATTTCCCGATGCTTTCGAACGGTTTGACGACAAGGGGGGTCTCAGGAAGCCTATCCGCAACAGACGGCAGGGCGCCGTTTGAAACCTTGTCCTTCAGAATGTCCGCTTCCTTGTAGGTAGCGGCGGCGACCGGCAAAGCCGGCAAAATCAGAGCGGCCGAACTTCCGGCCAGAAACGTACGACGTTTCAGCTTGATCATCGGTATCTCCTCCACAAAATCCTTGCCCCTGTTTTTCCTTCTCCCGGGCTTGGATAACGTGAGGTTTGCATTACAATATCGTTAGGTAAAGTGTTATGTTCCGTGTTTGGAAAATTTGTGTTTTACAACGCAGCCGTGTAGCGAGGCTGCGGCTGCAGAAGGATGCGGGAATGGAAAAGCGCGGACGCGTCACCTTACAGACGATTGCACGGGAAGTCGGCCTGTCGAAATACGCGGTATCGCGATCATTGTCCGGCAAGAGCGGTGTCAGCGATGAGACCCGCGAGCGCATCCGCGAAACGGCGCAGCGGCTGGGATATATCAAGCCGCTGAACAAGGTTGCGGCGAGCGAGGTCGCCATCGTTTTTCATGATCACGATCCCGTCAACAGCGAACTCTACATGCAGATCCAGAACGGGGTTCAATCCGAGGCCCATCGGTTGGGCATGGGTTTGCGAATGCGCTGGACGCACCACGCGAGCCAGCTTGAGGATCTGGCACACACCTGTGCCGGCCTGCTGCTCGTTGGACCGCATGCCCCTGAAGCGATTGCAGCCGCGACGGCGACCGGTATTCCGATCGTCCGTTTCGGCTGGATCGATCCCCTGGAAGACGCCGACCACGTTTCCGGCACCGACCATGAGGCGGGCCAGGCTGTAATGCAATACCTGTTTGGCCTCGGGCACCGATCGATCGCCTATGTCTACGGTACGCCCGGCTATCGCGGTCGCCGCGAGCGTTTCTATGGAGCGCGCGAGATTGCCGAACGTTACCCCGATGTCGCATTGCATGCCATGGAGTTCGACGAGCAAGGCGGCTTTGCCGGCGCCTATCGCGCGCTCAAGGAGAAGGGTATTCAGCCAACGGCGTTCTTCTGCGCCCATGACGGTCTCGCGCTGACTGTCGTGTCCGAACTTTTGGGGCAGGGCTACCGTATTCCCGATGATGTTTCCGTCGTCGGCTTCGGCGATTTTTCGGCTGCAACACAGATATCACCGCAATTGACGACAGTGCGAATGGAAGGCCAGGAATGCGGTGCCGTCGGCCTGAGGCTTCTGGTCGAGCGCATCGAACACCCGCGCCAGCCGGACATGCCCGCACGCCGCGTCAATATCGCATCGAGGATTGTCGAGCGTCGGTCCACCGGCCCGTGCAAGCAATTGACGAAGCATCACGACGACTTTGCGGCGGAGGAACGCGCGTAATTGCACTCGGCTCATCGGCGCGCATGGTCTCTCATATGGCCTTGGCCAGACTTCCGTCTCTGACGAGACGCGCACGCTTCGCTCCGCCCCAAAAGTACGTCGAGTGATCTTTCCAGAAACGGCGTGTTCTAAGGTACGAATTCGCATGATCAGTCATATTCTGACGATACACGCTGCATAGCCGACAGCTGTGATCGAAAGGTCCTTATCTTACCGTTTTGCACTTCCGCCATATATTCCAGATCATGAACATTCGACGGAAGACCATGCGGTGTTTGAGGTTCTGGCGGTTGATGGCCCGAACCATCCTCCTGCTGCTTGCCCTGCCGGTTTTTGGTCTGAGCGCGGCGCCGTCAACGGAACCCGCACATATAGCGATAGTGCTGAAGCTGAACGGCGCCATCGGTCCGGCGACGGCAGACTATGTCAGGCGCGGACTTCAGCGTGCCGATGAAGGTGGAGCGGGTTTGGTCGTCCTGCAGATGGACACGCCCGGCGGTCTTGACGCATCGATGCGCGACATCATTCGTGCGATCCTTGCCTCGCCCGTGCCGGTAGCAGGTTTCGTGGCCCCAAGCGGCGCGCGGGCTGCCAGCGCCGGCACGTATATTCTTTATGCAAGCCACATCGCAGCGATGGCGCCGGGCACCAATCTGGGGGCGGCAACACCGATTTCCCTCGGCGGAGGATTCGATCGTCGTCCGGAACCGGGCAACGATCGTCCGGACGACCCCAACGGCAAGCAGCGACAATCCCCGGATAACGCAAGCGAAGCAAAGGCCGTCAATGATGCGGTTGCCTATATTCGCGGTCTTGCGGAACTGCGCGGCCGCAATGCCGATTGGGCAGAACGTGCCGTACGCGAAGCTGCCAGCCTTTCATCGGTCGCCGCCCAGCGCGAACATGTCATCGATTTCACGGCGGCGACCGTGGAGGATCTCCTGGCGCAGGCTCAGGGTCGCGTCGTGCGTGTTGGCCAGACAGATATTCGACTTGAGACCGCAGGTCTCGCCATCCGTGATTTCGAGCCGGATTGGCGAACCAGGCTGCTTTCAGTGATAACCGATCCAAACATTGCACTCATCCTGATGATGGTTGGCATCTATGGTCTTATCTTCGAATTTCTCACTCCAGGAACATTTGTTCCCGGCACGATCGGAGGTATCAGCCTGCTTCTCGGCCTTTATGCGCTTGCATTGCTGCCGGTGAGTTATGCCGGTGTCGCGCTGATTGTCCTTGGTGCCGGGTTGACGGTAGCCGAGGCACATTCGCCATCCTTCGGTGCCCTCGGCATCGGCGGCGCTGTAGCGCTGGTACTGGGCGCGACCATCCTGTTCGATACGGATGTGCCCGGCCTGGAGATTTCTTGGTCGGTGCTGGGGGGCATAGCCATTGCCAGCATCGTCTTCAGCGTTATCGTTGCTCGCCTTGCATTCACCTCGCGCCGGCGTGACGTCGTCACCGGCACGGAGCAGATGGTCGGTATCGCCGGCAAGGTTGATAGCTGGAGTGATACCTCGGGTTATGTGATCGCGCATGGCGAGCGCTGGAAGGCAGTATCCACCGAACCGCTCGTCGCCGGCGATGGCGTCAAGATAACCGGTAGAACCGGGCTGACGCTCGAAGTCACCAGAATTGCGCAGGAACGCTAGGGGCTTCTGTAAAACAGGAGGAAATCATGGGTATGTTTACGGATATCGCCTTCTATCTCGTCATCGTCCTTCTTCTGCTGCTCCTCATCGGTTCCGCGATCAAGATCCTTCGGGAATATCAGCGCGGCGTCGTCTTCACGCTCGGCCGTTTCACCGGCGTCAAGGGACCGGGGTTGATCCTTCTCATTCCCTACGTGCAGCAGATGGTGCGCGTCGACCTGCGTACGCTGGTGCTCGATGTTCCCAGTCAGGACGTCATCTCTCGCGACAACGTTTCCGTCCGGGTCAATGCCGTGATCTATTTCAGGGTCATCGACCCCGAGAAGGCGACCATCCAGGTCGAGGACTTCATGATGGCGACGAGCCAACTGGCCCAGACGACCTTACGCTCGGTGCTTGGCAAGCACGATCTCGATGAAATGCTGGCCGAACGCGACAAGCTCAACAACGACATCCAGGAGATCCTCGACATTCACACCGATGCCTGGGGCATCAAGGTCGCGAATGTCGAGATCAAACATGTCGACATCAATGAATCCATGATCCGTGCAATCGCCCGCCAGGCGGAAGCCGAACGTGAACGGCGAGCCAAGGTGATCAATGCCGAGGGTGAACAACAGGCCGCGGCGAAGCTGCTTGAAGCGGCCGAAATCCTGGCAAGACAGCCCGAGGCGATGCAACTCCGCTATCTCAACACGTTGAACGTCATTGCAGGCGAACAGAATTCGACGATCGTCTTTCCGTTCCCGATCGATCTCGGCAATCTCCTCCCGCTCAAGACGGGGAAATCGCCGGAATAATTCAAGGATAACGTGACAGCCTCTCCCATCAGGTCGTCGCGCGGACAATCAATTCAGGCTCGATCAACTGAGTTTCCGCGGGAAGCCGCGCCTCCTTGTTTTCCAGACGATGAAGGATGCGTGCAACGCCGATTCGACTGATTTCATCGGCTGCATAGTTCACGGTCGTCAGCGGCAAAACGCTGAATTCCGAGACTTCCGTATTGTCGTATCCGGCGATCGCCATTTGGCCGGGAACCGAAATCCCGTTTTCGCCGCACCAGCGCAACGCCCCGGTAGCCAATGCGTCGGTTGAGGCGACAAGCGCAGTGGGCTTGTTGGGGTCGGCCATCACGGCAGGCATCACCCGGTAGCCTTGGGTAGCTGAAGTTCCCTTGGTATTGTGAACAATGAGCGTATTGGCCGGAAGCCCGGCCTGACGGATTGCGTTGCGGATTCCGCGGCGTTTGTCGTCATTCCCGGACATGAAGCCGCCGTCCAGCATGGCGATCCGGCGGTGACCGAGCCCGAGAAGATGGCAAGCGACCTTGTAGGCACCTGCCATATCGTCGATTGCCACCGTATCGAGGCCCGATCCGCGCAGTTCGGCTAGCAGCAAAACAGGTGTCCCGGCCTCAGCGACGGCGACGATATGATCGAATTTTCGATGATGAGCGGGATATACCAGAATTCCGTCCACCTGATAGGACTGGAAACGCAGAAGCGCCCGTTTCTCACTTTCGACGTTGGTGTCGCTTGCCGCGAACATCATCCCGTAGCCGGCTTTGGTCAGTTCCCGCTCGATCGTGCGGGCAGCCAAGGTCAGCGTAGGGTTCATGATGTCCGTCAATACCAACCCGATAGTCCGCGTCGCATTGTTGGCCAGCGAGCGGGCGATATGGTTGGGAAAATAGTTGAGTTCCTCCGCCACCTTAAGGATCAGGTCCCGGGTCGACTCCGGCAGGCGGGGACTGCCCCGCAGGGCCAGCGATACCGTATTTTCTGAAAAACCCGTAGCTTTGGCCACATCCTTCAGCTTGGTTTTGGGTTTTGGTTTCACGAGGCCCTTTTCCATGGAAGTGACTTTTCTAGCCTGCCTGTGCCGGCATTCCGTCTTCCAGATGCAAGAGACAGATTGCCGAATTCAAGCGCCAATCACCAGTCGGCAACGCGGTCACGGCCGGTAAACTGAGCGCTCTTATCTGTATATTCAAACAGTTCGATCCTCACTCCGTTGGGATCCCTTATCCACGCCTGATAGGTGTCGTCGCACGCGTACTTCTTGTTGGTGATATCGATACCCTTTGATTTGATATGCGCGATTGCCTCGTCGAGATTTTCGACCTCGAGGCAGAAATGGGTGATCTGGTTCGTGTCGCTATATGAGGTTCCATCCTTCTGGAAAACCTCGACATGGCTCCTGCCGCCGCAATTGAGATAGAAGCCGAAAATCCTGCCGTCACGCAGGAAGTTGAACTGCGTGTCGAGTCCCAGAACATCCTCGTAAAACGCGCGGGTCTTATCCAGGTCGTGAGCAAAGATGCAGACATGAGCGATCTGTTTTACCTTGATCATGAAAATCCTCCCGGCCAATATTGTCGGCCTCGTTTTGCGGTTTTCGACGGTTGCTAATAGACAGTCAGGACGTGGGGCTCACCGCCGGCGACCAGTGCTCTTTCAGCTTCGTACTGGATGCAGTTCGGCGCCATTTCCTGGATTTCGATGCGATTCCCGTCCGGGTCTTCGATCCACATGCCCCAATTGCCGTCGACACCGCGTGTTTCCTTGCGGGGACGGAGAAGCTTGATGCCGGCTTCCGCAAGGTCCCTTTCGGCCCGATCGGCATTGGCGACCGTGAGGCAGAAGTGGTTCAAGCCGGTTTTCTCATTGGCCGGAGCAGGGGTGCCATCTCCTCCAGGGAATAGTTCAAGATAAAGATTGTCGTTGATGCGGTGATAGACGATCCAGGGTCTGCCCTCCGCATCGAGCAGGCGGAGCATTTCGGGAAATCCAATCCTGTTGTAGAATGCCACCGACCTATCGAGATCGTTGACCTTGAAGGCAATGTGGCCAAGCGTCGTGAAGATACCCATCTTCTCCTCCAGATATGGCCGGTGTCTTGCCCGGCCTCCTCTTTAAATCAGTCCCACGCCGGACCCCATTCCGGGTTGATGTAACGCCTGCCGCAATCGAGACCTGCGATCGCCTCAAGGTCTTGTGCGTCGAGCTTCACGGATTTGGCAGCGAGGTTCGATTGCTGGCGGGCGCGTGAGCCCGATTTCGGTATGATGATCGAGCCCCTGTTGAGCAGAAAGGCGAGCGCGACCTGGCTTGCGGCAACGCCATGTTTTTGCGCAACGGCATTCAGAACGGCGTCGTCTGAAACGTTGCCGCCTGCCAACGGCATGTAAGCGGTGACCCGTATGTTCGCCGACATGCAGTGATCTTCCAGAACGCGGTTCTGCAGATAGACGTGCTGTTCGAACTGGTTGGTCGCCAGGCGATTCTCACCTATTTCGGCGAGTGCCTCATCGAGATGTCTGCGCGTGAAATTCGAAACGCCAATCAACTTGCACAGACCTTCGTCCTGCGCTCTCGCCAGGTCTCCGATATAAGAGCGCACGCTCACCTCGTCGTAAGGTGCGGGCCAGTGGATGAGCACAAGATCGGCGTGATCAAGCCCCATAAGGATGAGGCTTTCCCGAATGCTCTGCCGAATGCGTCCGAGGTTCTTGGCGGTGATTTTCGTCGTAATGAAAAATGAACCCCTCGGCAGTTCCGATCCGCGGACAGCCTGTCCGGCATTTTCCTCCGTGCCGTAGGTTTGCGCGGTATCAAGATGCCGGTATCCGAGCAAAATTGCCGATTTCATTGAGGAAAGGCCGTCGTTTCCGGTCAGCCCGTATGTACCAAGCCCCACCGCCGGTATCTGGTCCCCAAGCATCGCCTTCCTCCCCGGCCTCTTTTCCGTGATGGCTTCCCGGCATCAACAAGGCCATTGACGTTTGGCAATGCTTACCTTTATATTAGCGCTAATACAAGATCTGTTTGCGATCATTTGCGAATACCCTTCGCAAGCGACCACGGCGGGTCGGGGAGGAACAGATGGCAATTCGGTGGAGCTGGGCATCGCCCAGGATTGCGCTTATTCCCGCACTGACGACGACCGCCGTTGCGTTTCTCGGCGCGATTCTCTGGACGATCTGGATTTCGTTCACGCGCTCGCGGCGGTTCCCCGAATATACGATCGATCTCAGTTCCTGGAGCAGACAGTATGAACGGCTGTTCAATGACAGTTCCTGGACCACGGCGCTCGGAAATATCCTTGTTCTCGCAATCGGAAATGCGCTGGCAATTCTCTTCGGCTTCATACTTGCCGCGATGATCGAGCGGGAAAAGCGAGGGGAGGGGTTTTTCCGGACGATATTTCTCTATCCGCTGGCGCTTTCTCTCATCGTGACAGGCATTGCCTGGCGATGGATTTTCAATCCGGATCTCGGCGTCCAGAATTTCCTGCGGGGGCTCGGCTGGGAAAGCGCAAATTTCAACTGGCTCGCGGACACGCGGACAGCCATGTACGGAATCATTCTTGCCTCCATCTGGCACGGTCTCGGCTTCTACATGGCACTGATGCTGGCGGGATTGAAATCGATCAATTCCGAGATATGGAGCGCAGCAAGGCTCGATGGCGTGAGTCTCTGGAAATTCTACACAGAGATCATCATTCCCATGATGAAGTTCACCTTTCTGACCTGCGCGATCCTGTTGTCTCTTGGTGTCGTCAAGACCTATGACATCGTCCTTGCGATGACCAATGGCGGGCCCGGCACATCAACCTGGACACCGGCCTATTTCGTGGTCAATTCGTTCGGCGCACGCGGCAATATCGGCTACGCCTCCGCTGCGGCCGTCATCATGCTTCTCATGACGGCGGCACTTTTCCTGCCTCTCATGCTCGTGACAGCCTGGCAGGCCCGCCGGCGGGAGGAGCGTGCATAATGACAGCTACCATCGAAGCCACGGCATTTGCCGCTGACCGGGTCAAGGTCAAACGGCGCCGGAGACGGATCCGGGGATCGAGCATCGCCATCCTCGTCTTCCTGACCATGTGCGCGGCCTTTGTGTCGGTTCCGCTCTATGTCGTGATCATGACCTCGTTCAAGACGATGGACCAGATCGCGCAGGGGCAGATCTTCTCGCTTCCGACGGAATGGACGCTGGAACCCTGGCGTTACGCGTGGTCGCAGACGTGTGCGGGCATGACCTGCAATGGGGTGAGCGCCGGCTTCTGGACGTCGCTCAAGATATTGTTTCCGAGCCTGTTGCTGTCGATCGGCGTTTCGTCGGTGACGGGTTATGCGCTGGCGCTCTGGAAGATCAACTGGGCGGGAACCTTCCTTTTCATTCTGTTCCTCTGCGCCTTCGTCCCCTTTCAGATCATCATGATCCCGCTTGTGGTACTCGTCTCCTCGCTCGGGATCTTCGGCACGATCTGGGCGGTTGCGGTTGTCCACGCCATCCTGTCGATGCCGTTGCTGACGCTGATTTTCCGGAATTTCTACAAGGACATTCCAGACGAGATCATCAAGGCGGCGATCATGGATTGCGGCTCCTTCTGGAAGATATTCCTGGAAATCATACTGCCGATGTCGGCAAACATCATGATCGTCGTGCTCATCCTGATGATTACCAGCGTGTGGAACGATTATCTGATCGGGCTTACCTTCGGTGGCGTCGGCACACAACCGATGACCGTCATCCTCGCCAATACCGTGATCACCTCGTTCGGCGAGGTTCGTTACAACGTGAACATGGCCGCAGCACTTCTGACCGCCATCCCTCCGCTCGTCGTCTATTTCGGGCTTGGCAAGTTCTTCGTTGAGGGCATCACCGCCGGAGCAATCAAGGGATAGTCCATGCCTGACGTCGAGTTTCGCAATATTGTCAAGCGTTTCGGCAGCCTGACCGTGCTTGAGAACCTGAATCTCAAGATTGCCGATGGCGAGTTTCTGGTGCTTCTCGGACCTTCGGGATGCGGCAAGACCACGCTGTTGAACATGCTCGCCGGCCTGCAGGAAACTTCGGACGGCACGATTGCGATCGGTGACCGGGATGTGACCGATCTCGATCCGAAGGATCGTGGTCTGGCAATGGTGTTCCAGTCCTACGCCCTCTATCCGACCAAGACCGTGAAGGGAAACCTGCTGTTCGGTCTTTCTGCTCAAAAGCTCGACAAGGCCGAAATGCAGCGACGTGTCGAATGGGCGTCAAAGCTTCTGCAGATAGATGCTCTGCTGGACCGCAAGCCGGCGCAGCTCTCCGGGGGGCAGCGCCAACGCGTCGCCATCGGCCGGGCGCTGGTGAAGAATGTCGATGTCTTCCTGTTCGACGAGCCGCTCTCGAACCTCGACGCGAAGCTCAGGACTGAAATGCGTCTCGAGATAAAACGCCTGCACAATGAACTGAAGAAGACGATCGTGTTCGTCACGCATGACCAGATCGAGGCAATGACAATGGCGACGCGGATCGCCGTCATGAATGGCGGTGTCATCCAGCAGATCGGAACGCCCGACGAAATCTATGAACGGCCGAAAAACCTCTTCGTCGCCTCGTTCATAGGTTCACCGGCGATGAACATGGTCCCCGCGACGGTCGTCGCCAATGGAGGCGCGTGTGTTGCCCGGCACGAGCCGTCAGGCGTCCCCCTTCATCTCTCGCGCTATCAATTCGAGCACCAGCCCAAAACGGGGCAGAACGTCATCGCCGGCATGCGGCCGGAGCATTTTTCCGTTGGGGAGATGCCTGAAGAGGCATGTGGCGCATATTTCGAATTGCCCGTCCGCTACACGGAAAAAACCGGAAGCGACGTAACTGCCTTTCTTGAAAGCGGCGGCGGACTGATCGCCGTCCGTTTCGATTCCAAGCATTACCACGTACCGGCAGCGGGCGAACGTCTTCGGGTCAGCTATCCGGCTGACAAGTTCGATCTGTTCGACCCGAAGACGGAAGTGCGAATCTAGGCCGGACGGCCTGATGACAGGGAGGAAATGGCATGAGATCCAAACTCGCAGGCATCGGGCTGGCGCTCGCGCTCGCTATCGCCCCCATCGCCAAGACCAGCGCAGCCGATCTGACAATCTTTCATTCTTGGTCGAATGAAAGCGAGATCAAAGCTCTCAACGTATTCGTCAAAGCGCTGAAAGCCAAAGGCAACACCATCAAGGAACTGGCGGTTCCGCATGAGCAGTCCGGAGCAGGGGGGCCGATCGTGAGCCTGGTGATTGCCGGAACGCCGCCGAACATCTTTCTGACCGGCAATGCTGACGTCTATCGGGATATTCGTGATCGCGGGCTTGGCCAGACCGTGGGCGAATATTTCGACAAGATCGGCGCAACGCCGAATTTCCCGGCCGCCGTACAGGAAGCGATCAAGGTCGACGGCGAGGTGCGCAAGATCCCGCTCGGAATTCATATCGACGGCATGGTTTACTACAATATGAAAATCGCAAAGGCTGCGGGCGTCGATCCGACGCAATGGAAGTCGGCGGACGATATGTTTGCCGACATGGATAAGGTGAAGGCGGCCGGCTACAATTTCATCGGCGTCGGCGGCAATACGTTTCAGGCAGGCTACCTGTTCCACGCTCTCATGGCGGCGGTAGCCGGCCCTGAAGTCTACAAGAAGTTCTACAACGTATCTGACGGCGGCAAGCCGGATCCGTCGGTGTTCGAGGAAAAGGGTCTTCGCGACGCGATCGAGATGTTCCGGAAGATCACTGCCCAGGCTGACGAAGGCTGGACGAACCGCCAGTGGAACGAAACCACGAATACGGTGATTTCGGGCAAGACGCTGATGCAGTTCCACGGGGACTGGATGAAGGGGCAGTGGAAAGCCAACAACAAGGTGCTGGGCGAGGATTTCAACTGCATCAACTGGCCGGGCACCAAGGCTGTGGCTGTCACGGTCGACGCCATGGGCATCCTCGGTGGTGCTCCTGTCAGCAAGGATCAACTCGCCGCGGAATTCGACATGGCATCAATTGCCGTCGATCCGGCCAATAATGGACAATTCGCAGCCTATAAAGGATCGACCCCGGTTCGGGTCGATGCGCCGGAGGACAAGCTCGACGCCTGCAACAAGCTGGTTCTGAGCAATCTCGCCAAGGACAATTCCAGCGTGCTCAATCCGTTCTATATTTCGGATTCGGACTGGATCAACTCGATCTGGAACACGATGTTCACCTTTCAGGGGGATCGGAACATGACGACAGACGATGTGATCGCCATGCTGAAAGGCGAATACGAGTCGATTTTCAACTGAAGCCCTCCCAGTGGACTGACTGCAAGCCGGGCGCGCGAATGCGTCCGGCATTTTTGTTCCCCGAGTTGTCCTCACGGGCCGAAGCCGGAGTGATTGCAAACCTCGGGCAAAGATGCGCAGGCGATCGGCGAGCTTGAAAGGAGGCTTCGGCGTCGCGCCCGTCAGGGAGCCGTTCCAAAGAAGGCGAGCCGGGTGAGGATGGTATAGTTTGCCTCCGAGACCATGAGGGCCGTGAAGACCAGCACCAGCGCCGGTGGCAGCAGGATGGCATAGACGAGCGCCAGCCGTTCCCAGGCCATGTGCATGAAGATGGCGACGATCAGTCCCGCCTTGAGCATCATGAACACGAGAATCAGCGACCAGCGGGCAAAGCCCTGGATTCCGAGATAATCGACCATGTAGGAAAAGGCGCTGAGCACGAAGAGCAGGCCCCAGACGAGAAGGTAAAGCCGGATCGGATGTTGCTGCCCGGTATGCGTCTGTGTGCGTGCCTGCGTGTGCGTTTGAGCATGCGCGGTTGTCTCGCTCATGACGATCCCCCTCACCACAGATAGAAAAATGCGAAGATGAACACCCAGACCAGATCGACGAAATGCCAGTAGAGGCCCATGATCTCGACGGCTTCGTAGTGACCTTTCCTGCTGGTGAAGAAGCCGCGCCGCGCCTCGTCGAAATCACCCCGCCAGACCTTGCGGGCGACGATGAAGAGAAAGATGACGCCAATCGTGACGTGAGTGCCGTGAAAGCCGGTGATCATGAAAAAGGATGAGCCGAATTGCGCCGCCCCCCAGGGATTTTCCCAGGGGCGCACCCCTTCCGATATCAGCTTCGTCCATTCGAAGGCCTGCATGCCGACAAAGGTCGCACCGAGAAGCGCTGTCGCCAGCATCAGGGCAGCCGTCCGGCCGCGTTCCCGGCGATAGCCGAAGTTGACCGCCATCGCCATGGTGCCGCTGCTTGAGATCAGCACGAAGGTCATGATCGCGATCAGGATCAGCGGAACATCCTGCCCGCCGATATGGAGCGCGAAGACCTCGCTCGGATTGGGCCAGGCGACGGGCGTCGACATGCGCGCGGTCATATAGGCCAGCAGAAAACATCCGAAGACGAAGGTGTCGCTCAAGAGAAAGATCCACATCATCGCCTTGCCCCATGAGGCGGTTTTGAAGGCGCGCTGATCCGAGGCGAAATCGGAAGCGACGCCGCGCAGTCCGGCGGGGTGGAGATCAGGATTGCTGTGTGTCTGGAGAGACTGTGTCATCCAGGAATCCCCTGGTTCAGCAATTGGCGGCAGAGATCGACAAAGTCGTTTGCCCAGCCGGCAAAGAGCGCAAAGAGCATGAGCCAAACGGCGAGCATGAAATGGGAGTAGATGGCGGAAAGATCGACGCTGAGGCGCAGCCTGTCCTTCCGAGCATCCGCCACGAATGATCTGGCGGTCGTTCGGCCGAGCACGACAAGGCCACCGAGGACGTGCAGGCCGTGCAAGCCCGTCAGCATGTAGAAGAAACTGTTGGCGGGATTGTCGGCAAGCACGTAGCCGGTCGACATCAGTTCGCGCCACGCCTGGATCTGTCCGACGAGAAAGAGGGCAGCGAGAAGGAAAGCGGCGGCAAGCATTGGCTGCAGGGTCTCCATATGGCCAAGCCGCGCTTCTCTTCTTGCCCATTGCAGCACAGCGCTGCTCAGGACAAGCACGGCGGTATTCACCCAGAGCAACCGGGGGACCGGCATTCCTCCCCAGTCCGAGGCCTCCATCCGCATGAAATAGGCGCTGACAGAGAGGCTGAAGAGGGCGCCGACGACGCCGAGGAAGACATAGAGGCCGATTTTTACCGCCACAACAGGCGGCTCTTGCCCGCCTGCCACCGCCTGCACCGGACTTGCTTCAAGCCAGGGCTTCGAGGTCAACCGCTGCCCGGCCAGCCACCAGATAATGATGGCACCGATCGCGGCAAGAAAGACCAGTGCGACGTTCATGCGACGACCTCCCTTGTGACGCCGCTTGCCGGTTCCGTCTGTGGGATGAAATCCTCGGCCGCTCCCGGCACGCTGTAGTCATAGGCCCAGCGGTAAACCACCGGCAGATCCTTGCCCCAATTGCCATGTGCAGGCGGGGTCTGCGGCGTCTGCCATTCGAGCGTCGTCGCCCGCCACGGATTGCCGCCTGCCTCCCGGCCCCTGAAGAGGCTCCAGACCAGATTGAACAGGAAGACGATCTGAGCCGCGCCCACGACGAGCGCCGTGACAGTGATGAAGACATTCAGCGTATGGGCCGAAGGCGGAACAAAGGTTGTCTCTCCAAGCTCGTAGTAACGGCGCGGCACACCGAGCAGGCCGAGATAATGCATGGGAAAGAAGATCGCGTAGGTGCCGAGGAAGGTGATCCAGAAATGGATCTGGCCGAGTGCTTCGTTCAGCATGCGCCCGGTCACCTTCGGATACCAGTGATAGATCGCCCCGAAGATGACAAGGATCGGCGCGACGCCCATGACCATGTGGAAATGCGCGACGACGAACATGGTATCGGACAGCGGGACGTCGACGACGACATTGCCGAGGAAGAGGCCGGTCAGGCCGCCATTGACGAAAGTGACGATGAAAGCCAGCGCGAAAAGCATGGGCAGCGTCAGATGAATGTCGCCGCGCCACAAGGTCAGCACCCAGTTGTAGACCTTGATTGCCGTGGGGATGGCGATGATGAGCGTGGTCGTGGCGAAGAAGAAGCCGAAAGCCGGGTTCATGCCGCTGACATACATATGATGCGCCCAGACGATGAAGCTCAAGCCGCCGATGATGATGATCGCCCATACCATCATGCGGTAGCCGAAGATGTTCTTGCGCGCATGGGTGCTGATCAAGTCCGAGACGATGCCGAAGGCGGGGAGGGCGACGATATAGACCTCAGGATGCCCGAAAAACCAGAACAGGTGCTGGAACAGGATCGGGCTGCCCCCGCCATGCTGCAACTGCTCGCCCATTTCGACGATGGCGGGCATGAAGAAGCTCGTGCCGAGCAGACGGTCGAACAGCATCATGACGCAGGCGACGAAGAGGGCAGGGAAGGCCAGCAGCGCCATCACTGTCGCGGTAAAGATGCCCCAGACGGTCAGGGGCATGCGCATCAGCGTCATGCCGCGCGTGCGTCCCTGCAGCACCGTCACCACATAATTCAGGCCGCCCATGGTAAAGCCGATGATGAAGACGATCAGCGAGGAGAGCATCAGGAGGATGCCCCAGTCCCTGCCGCCGGGCGTGCCGGACAGAACGGCCTGTGGCGGATAGAGGGTCCAGCCGGCCCCCGTTGGCCCGCCCGGTGCAAAAAAGCTCGCGACCAGGATCAATACGGCGAGCAGGTAGATCCAGTAGCTCAGCATGTTCGCATAGGGGAACACCATATCGCGTGCGCCGACCATCAGCGGAATGAGGTAATTGCCGAAACCGCCGAGGAACAGTGCCGTCAGGAGATAGATCACCATGATCATGCCGTGCATGGTGATGAACTGATAATAGCGGTCGGCATCGATGAAGGCGAAATAGCCGGGAAAGGCAAGCTGCAGGCGCATCAGCCAGGAGAGCACGAGCGCCAGAAGACCGATCGAAATGGCCGTGACCGAGTATTGTACGGCAATGATCTTGGCATCCTGGCTGAAGACATATTTCGTCCACCAGCTTTTCGGATGATAGAGTTCAACATCCTCGACTTCGGCGGACGGGACGGTGCCTGCGTCGCCGGATGGAATCTCGACCATGATATCTCCTCCCTTCCTTCCGATGCTGCCTTCCTGCCCGATTCAATTTGCCGGTTGCGGCTCTCCCAATGCCAGGAGCTGGGTGAACGTCTGTTGCTGCTCCAGCCATGTCTGGTAGTTCGCTTCGTCATCAACGACGACGGTTCCGCGCATCTGCGAGTGGCCGACGCCGCAGAGTTCGGCGCAGAGGATCTCGAAGGTTCCCGTTCGCGTCGGCGTAAGCCAGAAATAGGTCACCATGCCAGGGATCATGTCCATCTTGGCGCGAAATTCCGGCACGTAGAAATCATGAAGGACATCGACGGAGCGCAGCAATACCCGGACCGGCTTACCGACCGGCAAGTGCAGCTCTCCACCCTCGATGATCACGTCGTCCAACCCTGCGGAATCGTTCGTGTTGAGGCCGAGCGGGTTTTCAGGGGTAACGTCGCGCGTATCCGACCGGCCGAGTTTACCGTCGGCTCCCGGCAGCCGAAAGCTCCACAACCATTGCTGTGCCACGACCTCCACAGGGACGGCTTCGTCCGGCACCGTGACGAACTGGTTCCACACCACAAGGCCGGGCGCGAGCATGGCTGCGACACCGACCGCCGTTACCGATGCCAGCATCCATTCCAGCTTGCGGTTCTCAGGCTCATAGGCCGCTCGGTTGCCTGGTCTGTGTCGGAAGCGGAAGACGCAATAGGCCATGAAGGATACCACAGCCACGAAGACGATGCCGGTGATCCAGAAGGTAATGACCAGCGTGCTGTCGATATAGGACCAGTTGGACGCGATCGGCGTCCACCACCAGGGGCTCAGCATGTGGAACAACACGGAGCCCAGCACCAGCAAAACGAGAATCAGCACGACAGCCATTATCGCCCCTCCCTGAGCCGATCCGACCGTGGATATGAACCGCATTCCGCAAATATTGGCCTTAGTATCTCATAGACATAAAATGCGTGTAATTACAGAAAATTAGGCATTTTCAACCGATCTGTTCCGCAGTCGGTCAACTTGCAGCGCCCGTTTCGGACAGCTGATTTCTGCTCGTCCTTCAGGTCGCCGAATGCCGTCTTCGCAGCTTTCACCTTCAATTTTGGGTTGCGAAGATGGCCACGTAACGTCGTTGCGTCTCCCACGCGCCGATTAGCAGAAGAAAACGATATTCCATGGCAAACCTCATCCTCCTCAAGGTTGCCCAATCGCTTCAGCATCCACTGCTATCCTTGTGCGGATGAATTTGCGATCTCTAAAAAGTAGTCCTTCGCAGTAGCAAGTCAATCGGTTCCACCATTCGAAGGTCTCAAGCAACATATTTGGCTCCACGGGCAGTCACCTGATTTGAGGTTCGCAAGGCATGAGATCGCATGCTGCTCGATAGAACTCCTCGCTGAGAGCCTCACTGATAACGGAGGGCAGGGGCCTAGATTCTGTGCCATCAAAACGCGGGAACCGTGCCATTCTTACTTTGCAGGAACACGGCACTCTAACTTTGTGGCTACACACAATAATTTCATAATACATATTATGGAACCAAAGACCGTACCCTAAAGTCCAGAAATCGAGTCTTCTTGGCATATAGGAATTTTCTGTCGACACAATGTGTGCAATTGTCGCCGCAGCATCGCTGACGTTGCATAGGACGGTGATTGATAGTGACGAAAGAAACGGAAAAAAACGGTGTTACCCGCGTCCGCGGCTCCGGCACCCAGAGCGTCTATACCGTACTCCGCCGTGAGATTCTCGCCATGACGCTGACGCCGGGCAGCCCGCTTGACGAGGTCCGGCTGTCGGACCGTTTTGGCATGTCGCGCACACCGATCCGTGAGGCGCTGCTGAGACTTTCCGGCGAGGGCCTCGTCACGACGCTGCCCAATCGCAATACGATTGTCGCGCCTATCGATTTCGCGGCACTACCCACCTATTTCGACGCGCTGACGCTGATGTACCGCGTAACCACTCGCGGCGCAGCATTGCACGCGACATCGGAGGCGATGGGCGATATCCGCAGGCGTCAGGAGGAATTTGCCGCGGCCGTGGTCGCCCGCGATGCCTTCGCGATGATCGAAGCTAACCGCGAATTCCATGTGGCAATCGCCGAACTTGCCGGCAATCCCTATTACACCGCCTTGTTTACGCGGCTTCTCGATGAAGGACGACGCATCCTGAGGCTCTACTACCGCACCTTCGATGACCGCCTGCCCCGCCAATATGTCGATGAGCACGAAGAGATGATCGCTGCGATCGAGGCCCGCGATCCAGAGCGTGCCGACCAGCTCGCCATCAGGCATGCCGCCCAGATCGTCAAACAGATCCAGGACTATGTCGCCCGCGATCTCGGCCATCCGATCGATCTCTCGGCCAGCTGACCCATACCTTCCGAATTCGTCACACAGGATAGATACCATGAACAACCCTTCGGTCGATGCCGTCGTGATCGGCTCGGGTATCATTGGCGCGATGGCGGCGCATTACCTGCAGCAGGATGGCCGTTCGGTGATGATGATCGAACGCGGAGAGGTATCGAGAGGCGCAAGCAGCGGCAATGCCGGCATTCTTGCCTTTCCGGAAATCATCCCGATCGCCGCGCCCGGCACGATATGGAAGGCGCCGAAATGGTTGCTCGATCCGCTCGGTCCCCTCAGCCTTCCGCCCTCCTATGCGCTCGCCATGGTGCCGTGGCTGTGGCGCTTCTGGCGCGCCGGCGCTCGCGCTGCTTTCAATCGAACGGTCGAGGTGAACGCGAAAATGATGCCGCTGGCACGCAGTGAGATGCTTCGGGTCATCGGGCGCACCGGCCTCGAGAAGATGGTGAGCCGGACCGGGACACTCGACCTCTACGACAGCGAAGAAAGCCTCTTTGCAGCATCGACCGATTGGGAGGCGAAACGCAATGCCGGCTTCGAGTTCAACCGGGTGGGCCGCAGCGAAATTGAAACCCTGCAGCCAGGACTGGCGCCGCAGTTCCGGCATGGCATCTTCACCCCGGATGGCCTGCAGGTTTGCGATCCTTACGATTTCACGAAAGCACTTGTCGACCACGCCATCTCTTGCGGCGCCTCGCTCAGGATCGGCGAGGTCACGCGCATCGAACCGACGGCATCGGGTGCCCGCGTAGCGCTTTCGGATGGCGCAGCCTTCGAAGCAAAGACCGTCGTGCTTGCCGGTGGTGCGTGGTCGAAGTCCGTCGCCGCAAGTCTCGGCGATTATGCGCCGCTCGAAACCGAGCGCGGCTACAACACGACATTGCCCCCCGGTGCCTTCCCGCTGCAGCGCCAGCTCTATTTCAACGACCACGGGTTCGTGGTGACGCCGCTTTCCTCCGGCATCCGCGTCGGCGGCGCGGTCGAGCTCGGAGGGCTCAATCTGCCGCCGAACTACAAGAGGTCGGAAGCCATGCTGAAGAAAGCGAGGGCTTTTCTGCCCACACTACAGGCTGAGGGTGGCCGCCAATGGATGGGTTTTCGCCCCTCCATGCCGGACTGCCTGCCTGTCATTAGCCCTTCGAGTGCCACACCAGCGGTCATTTACGCCTTCGGCCACGGGCATCTCGGCCTGACCCAATCGGCAGCAACCGGACGTCTGGTCGCCGATCTTGCCGCTCGCCGCCAGCCCGCCCTTTCCATCGAGCCGTTTCGGATCGGCCGTTTTCGTTAATCCTTGAGAGCATTCGCAGGCGCCGGAAAAATGCGTCCAAATGCATTGTCGACAAACTAAATACAAACCTGTATAGAACCTTCCAATATTGAAAAGGAACCGGCTATGTCCTGGTCTCATCCCGTCCCGAAGATCACCGATGACGAGCGACGACGGCGCCTTCAGCGGCTGCAGACCACGCTTGCGGAAAAAGGTCTCGAAGGACTGCTGCTTGGTTCGACGGAAAGCCTGCGCTATTTCACAGGCCTCGAATGGCATCCAAGCGAGCGCCTGCTCGGCGCGCTGGTGACGCCGAAAGACGTTTATTACATCGCGCCCGGCTTCGAGCGGAGCCGCGTCGAAACCCTACCCCGGCTTCCGGGCGAAATCGTCACTTGGCAGGAGGATGAGTCGAGCGCGGCGCTGGTTGCCTCGCTGATGCCGGCGGGAGGAAAGCTCGCGCTCGATGATGCCCTGCCGCTCTTCGTCTACCATCAGCTCGCCGCGATCTTTGGCCCTGACCGTCTTGTCGATGGCGGCCGGCTCATCCGCGATTTGAGGCTTCGCAAGTCGAAGGCCGAGATTGCTCTGATCGAACATGCGATGGGCCTGACACTGGAGGTCCACCGCCGCGCACATGCCCTCATCAAGCCGGGCGTCAAGGCTTCCGAAGTTGTTCGCTATATCGACGAGCAGCACCGCGCGCTTGGCGCCGAAGGCAGCTCGTCCTTCTGCATCGTCTCGTTCGGGCTGGCGACCTCGTTGCCGCACGGCGCCGATGGCGACCAAGTCTATGCACCGGGTGATGTCGTGCTGGTCGATACCGGCTGCCGGCTGGACGGCTACCACTCCGACCTCACCCGCACCTATATGCTGGAAGAGCCTACCAAGGAATTCGCGGACGCCTGGGCGGTCGAACGCGAGGCGGAACAGGCCGTATTCGACGCCGCCCGCCTCGGCGCAACCTGCGGCAGCCTCGACGACGCAGCCCGGCGGGTGCTCGCGAGACACGGGCTAGGTCCGGATTATATGCTGCCGGGCCTCCCGCATCGCGCAGGGCACGGATTGGGCCTCGAAATCCACGAGGAACCCTATCTCGTCCGGGGCAATGCAACTGCTCTGGAACCCGGCATGTGCTTCTCGAACGAGCCGATGATCGTTTTCCCCGGCCGGTTCGGCATCCGTCTCGAAGACCATATCCATATGACCGAAACCGGGCCTGAATGGTTCACCCAACCCGCAAAAAGCCCGACGGAGCCGTTCGCGTGACAAGCCCCGACAGGGACACGCGCATGGTACGATCCATCAACCACAGGAGTTCTTCCAATGACCACAGGCTGGACCGGCGTCTTTCCCGCAGTGACGACACAATTCAATGAAGATTTCTCCGTTGACTTCAAGGCTACGCAAGGCGTGCAGGATGCGCTCGTCAATGATGGCGTCAACGGCCTCATCGTCATGGGGACCTGCGGCGAGAACAATTCGCTCGACCCGGAAGAAAAGCGCACGATCCTGAAAGCTGCCGTCGAAGTGGTGAACGGTCGGGTGCCGGTCGTCACCGGCGTTTCCGAATTCGACACCCGCCGCGCGGTGGCTTATGCGAAAGATGCCGAAAAGCTTGGTGCCGACGGCCTGATGGTGCTGCCGGCGATGGTCTACGTGCCGAAGCCCGAAGAGCTCGTCGCCCATTTCAAGGCGGTTGCCGAAGCGACCTCGCTGCCGATCATGCTCTACAACAACCCGCCGGCCTATCGCGTCAATATCGGCGTCGACGTGCTGCGCCAGCTCGAAGACGTGCCGAACATCAAGGCGGTCAAGGAAAGCGCACCGGATCCGCGCCGCTTCACAGACCTGATCAACGTCTTCGGCGACCGGTTCGATATTTTCGCCGGCCTTGACGACGTGGCGCTCGAAGGGCTGCTGCTCGGTGCCAAGGGCTGGGTCTCCGGCCTCACCAGCGCCTTCCCGCGGGAATCCGTCGCGTTGGTTGCCGCTGCTGAGCGGGGCGACTGGGAAGAGGCCCGTAACATCTATCGCTGGTTTATGCCGCTTCTGCATCTCGACGCGGAACACGACCTCGTCCAGTCGATCAAGCTCGCCGAGCAGATCATGGGCCGCGGCTCCGAGCGCGTGCGCATGCCACGCATGCCGCTTTCCGGCGCGCGCCGGGCAGAAGTCACCGCCATGGTCGAGAAGGCGGCTGCGACACGTCCGACGTTGAGCAGAAAGGCTGCGTAGGGCAGCCCTCCTTTTCACGGTCAACTTTCAATGCCGGGCCTTGTGTCCGGCATTTTCATGTCAGGTTACCGCTGCCCGCCCGGCTCATTACTCTGGTCCAGCACCCGGCTAAGGCTGAGCGCGATGATCGTGCAGATCGCCCCGGAAATCAGATATCCGCCGATGAAGATGATACCGAAACTGCTGGCGAGCCCCAGCGCCACCAATGGCGCGAAGCCTGCGCCGACAAGCCAGGCGAGATCGGATGTCAAAGCAGCGCCGGTATAGCGGTAATATTGCCCGAAACGGGAGGAGACGGCCCCCGAGGCCTGGCCGAACGAGAGGCCCAGAATACCAAAACCGATGATGATGAACGCATCCTGCCCCGTCCCGCCGGCATCCAGCAGGAACGGCGCGGAAAAGCTGAAGATGGCGATGATAACTGCGCCGATCATCAACTGGTTGCGACGGCCGATACGGTCGGCGATGACGCCGGACAATACGATCCCGATAACGCCGACAGCCGCGCCCGCAACCTGCACCCAAAGGAATTCCGCGGCCGACTGCCCGCCTGTGAGCGTTATCCAGCTCAACGGGAAGATCGTTACCAGATGGAACATGGCAAAGCTCGCAAGCGGCGCGAAGGCGCCGAGCACAACGTCATGGGCGTGCTTGCTCAGCATTTCGAAGACTGGCCGGGGCTCCAGTTCACGCGCCTCCATAGCCGCTCCGAACTCCTTGCTGGCGACGATACGCAGGCGGGCGAAGAGCGCCACGACATTGATCGCGAACGCGACGAAGAACGGATAGCGCCAGCCCCAGGAGAGAAAATCCTCTTCGGAAAGATTAGCGACGAAATAGCCGAACAGGATGCTCGCCAGCGCAAAACCGAAAGGCGCACCGAGCTGCGGGATCATCGCATACCAGCCCCGGCGGTTGGGCGGCGCGTTGAGATTGAGCAGCGAAGCCAGCCCGTCCCAGGCTCCGCCGAGCGCAAACCCCTGCCCCAGGCGGAAAAGCGCCAGCAGCGCCACCGACCACAGGCCGATCGTGTCGTAACCTGGCAGGAAAGCGATCGAGGCCGTCGATCCGCCCAGGATAACCAGGGCGACCGTCAATTTGGTGCCACGCCCGTAATTGCGGTCGATCCACATGAAGACGAACGAGCCCACCGGCCTCGCCATGAAGGCGAGCGGGAAGATCGCGAAGGACATGAGGGTGGCCGCCACCGGATTAGGGGCGAACGGGAAGATCAGCTTGGGGAAAACCAGCACGGAGCCGAGGCCGTAGACGAAGAAATCGAAGAACTCGGACATGCGACCGATGATCACACCGATGGCGATGCTGCCAGGCGAAATCGGCTTGTCGTCATGAATGCGGCGAGCATCCCGCTCCATACCTGACGATGTGGGATTGACGACCGTGCTCATAAAGCCTTCCTCCTGGCGATAATCCGCCTCAGCCTTGAAATGTTGATCAAATGCCGGCCGAGTTCAAGGAACCTCTTCAAAAAACGCCGATTGTAGTGGCACGAGACTCTGGCGGGCCAGGGGTTCTGTCCTAGATTTCCGCGAACAGCGATTGGCATATGCTACTCCAACGGCGACAAGCTTTGACCAAAACGATCGACAAAAAATCTTGCTGCACCGCGACAGATTGCTGCACTGCGACGAACGACCTCATTCCAGCAGGGGCATCGCCGCGATTAGTCCACACTAGACAAAACGCAAATTTCGAGCCCGAGATGCCCACTCTGTTGAAGTTCACCGGACGGTTGTTCGCTCTCCTGCCTGCCTTGGCGCTGACCGGATGCAACCTGGTCGTCATGTCTCCATCGGGCGATATCGCCGCGCAGCAAGCGGATCTGATCGTCGTCTCGACGGTGCTGATGCTTCTGATCATCGTGCCCGTCCTCTGCTTGACGCTGTTTTTCGCGTGGCGTTATCGCAGTTCAAACACTGCCGCGAAATACGACCCCGATTGGCATCATTCGACACGGCTGGAGGTCATCATCTGGTCGGCACCGCTTGCCATCATCATCGCACTCGGCGCCGTGACCTGGATCAGCACCCACAAGCTCGATCCCTATCGGCCGCTGGATCGCATCGATGCCGAAAGGGCCATCCCCGCTGAAGTCAGGCCGCTGAGGGTGGAAGTCGTGGCGCTCGACTGGAAGTGGCTGTTCTTCTATCCCGACTACGGCATCGCGACCGTCAACGAGATGGCCGCTCCCGTTGACGTGCCGATCAACTTCAAGATCACCGCATCGTCGGTCATGAACTCCTTCTACGTGCCCGCGCTGGCCGGCATGATCTACGCCATGCCGGGCATGGAGACCAAGCTGCACGCCGTCATCAACAAGGAGGGCGAATATGATGGTCTTTCGGCGAACTATAGCGGCGACGGCTTCTCCCACATGCGCTTCAAGTTCCATGGCCTGCAGCAGGCCGGCTTCGACGCATGGGTCGCGCGGGTGAAGGGCCAGGGCACAGCACTCAATCGCGACACCTATCTGAAGCTTGAAAAGCCGAGCGCAAAAGAGCCGGTCCGTTATTATGCCAGCGTCGAGGACGGACTTTACAACGCCGTACTCAACATGTGCGCCACGCCGGGCAAGATGTGCATGAGCGAGATGATGCATATCGACATGATGGGCGGCGGCGGCGCGGAAAGCCATGAGAACCGCAACCGGCTGGAATACGACAGCCGCCATGCAGGTGAAGCCGCCCACGGCACGCCGGCTCCCGCAGCTACCTTCCCTGCCACCGGCAACCCGGCCCGCAGCCCCGAACCGGCGGAAGGCGTGAACAATCCTCAGCGACCCCAGTCGCACAACGGGTCTCAGGGGCAGCCGATGAACCACGACATGCACAACATGCAGGGCGATACGCCCGGAAGCACCCCCGGAACCTCGCAGGGCAGTGCCGCGCCGGCGCAGATCAACAACGTCGCTCCGGCAAAGCCCTGAAAGAGATCTGGTAGAAACCCATGTTCGGCAACACCACGCTAACGCAATTCCTCTTCGGGCGGCTTACATTGGAAGCCATCCCCTATCACGAACCCATTCTCGTCGTGACCTTCCTCGTCGTCGCGATCGTCGGCATCGCCATCCTGGCGCTGATCACCAGATACAAGCTTTGGGGCTATCTCTGGAAAGAGTGGTTCACCAGCGTGGACCACAAGAAGATCGGCATCATGTACGTGGTGCTGGCGCTGATCATGCTGCTACGCGGCTTCGCCGACGCGATCATGATGCGCCTGCAGCAGGCGATCGCCTTCGGCGGCAATGAAGGCTACCTCAACCCGCACCATTATGACCAGATCTTCACCGCGCATGGCGTGATCATGATCTTCTTCATGGCCATGCCCTTCGTGACCGGGCTCATGAACTTCGTCGTGCCGCTGCAGATCGGCGCGCGCGACGTCTCCTTCCCGTTCCTCAACAACTTCTCGTTCTGGATGACCACGGCCGGCGCGATCATCATAATGATGTCGCTTTTCGTCGGCGAATTTGCCAGAACCGGCTGGCTCGCCTACCCGCCGCTTTCCGGCGCCGACTACAGTCCGGGCGTCGGGGTCGACTATTATATCTGGGGTCTGCAGGTGGCGGGCGTCGGCACGACGCTGTCGGGCATCAACCTGATCGCCACGATCGTCAAGATGCGGGCACCCGGCATGACCTTCATGAAGATGCCCGTCTTCACCTGGACCTCGCTCTGCACCAACGTGCTGATCGTCGCGACCTTCCCGATCCTGACCGCCACGCTCGCCCTTTTGACGCTCGATCGCTATGCGGGTACGAACTTCTTCACCAACGACCTCGGCGGCAATCCGATGATGTATGTGAACCTCATCTGGATCTGGGGCCACCCGGAGGTCTACATTCTCGTGCTGCCGGCCTTCGGCATCTTCTCCGAAGTGGTGGCCACTTTCTGCGGCAAGCGCCTCTTCGGTTATGCTTCGATGGTCTACGCAACCTGCGTGATCATGATCCTCTCCTACATCGTCTGGCTGCACCACTTCTTCACCATGGGTTCGGGCGCGTCTGTGAACGCCTTCTTCGGCATCACCACGATGATCATCTCGATCCCGACCGGTGCGAAGATGTTCAACTGGCTCTTCACCATGTATCGCGGCCGCATCCGCTATGAGGTTCCGATGCTGTGGACAGTCGGCTTCATGGTGACCTTCGTCATCGGCGGCATGACAGGCGTCATGCTTGCCGTCCCGCCCGCGGATTTCGTGCTGCACAACTCGCTCTTCCTGATCGCTCACTTCCACAACGTCATCATCGGCGGTGTGGTGTTCGGCGTGCTGGCGGGCGTGACTTACTGGTTCCCCAAGGCCTTCGGGTACAGGCTCGATCCGTTCTGGGGCAGGATGAGCTTCTGGTTCTGGCAGATCGGTTTCTTCTTCGCCTTCATGCCACTCTATGTACTCGGCCTGATGGGCGTCACCCGCCGTGTATCCCAGTTCGAGGACCCGTCGCTGCAGATCTGGTTCGTCATCGCTGCCTTCGGCGCCTTCCTGATCGCGCTCGGCATCGCCTCCTTCGTCATCCAGCTCGTCGTTTCATTTCTCAAGCGCGACCAGCTGCGCGATACGACCGGCGATCCCTGGGATGGTCGCACGCTGGAATGGTCGACCTCCTCGCCGCCGCCGGACTACAATTTCGCCTTCACCCCCGTCGTGCACGACCACGACAGCTGGTACGACATGAAGAGCCGCGGCTACGAGCGTCCGCTTGCCGGCTTCAAGCCGATCCATATGCCGAAGAACACCGGCACCGGCGTCATCCTGGCCGCGATCAGCGTCGCACTCGCCTTCGGCATGATCTGGTACATGTGGTGGCTGGCGATCGCCTCTTTCGTCGCCCTGCTCGCCGTCGCGATCGGCCATACCTTCAACTACAACCGGGATTTTTACATCCCGTCGGAAACAGTGGCCGCAACGGAGAACGCGCGCTCGAAACTGCTCGCGGAACGGACCTGACATGCCAAGTCAAATGCAACTTAAAGAAACAGAGAAGCCGGAATTCTACCTGAAGGAAGAGCACCATCCGGAAGGCAGCACCATGCTGGGCTTCTGGCTCTATCTGATGAGCGATTGCCTGATCTTCGCAGTGCTCTTTGCTACCCACGGCGTGCTCGGCCGCTCTTACGCGGCAGGCCCCTCGCCCGCCGATCTCTTCGATCTGCCGATCGTCGCGATCAACACGTCGATGCTGCTCCTCTCATCGATCACTTACGGCTTCGCGATGCTGCAGATGGAGCGGAATGCCAAGGCCGAAACGCTCTTCTGGCTTGCTGTAACCGGTGTCTTCGGAGCGATTTTCCTCGCTCTCGAGCTCTACGAGTTCAATCACCTGATCCACGAGGGCGCCGGTCCGACCCGCAGTGCCTTTCTCTCCTCCTTCTTCACGCTGGTCGGCACCCACGGTCTGCACGTGACCTTCGGCATCATCTGGTTGATCACGCTGATGGTGCAGGTCGCCAAACACGGCCTGATCCCGGAAAACAAGCGCCGGCTGATGTGCCTGTCGATGTTCTGGCACTTCCTCGACGTCGTCTGGATCGGCGTCTTCTCCTTCGTTTACCTGATGGGAGTCCTCGGATGAGCTCGCACCCGCACGCACCCGCCCATGAAGATGCCCACAATGCGCATCACGGGCACAGCAACGGCCACGAGGCTGGTCACGGCACCCTCAGGAGCTACCTCATCGGCTTCTCGCTTTCCGTCATCCTGACGGCCATTCCCTTCTGGCTCGTCATGGGCGGCGTCTTCGACAGCAAGCTGTTCACGGCCTTCCTCGTCATGGGGTTCGGTGTCATCCAGATCGTCGTGCACATGATCTACTTCCTGCACATGAACCCACGTTCGGAAGGCGGCTGGACGATGATGGCGTTGATCTTCACCTTGGTGCTGGTCGGCATCACGCTCGCCGGCTCCCTTTGGGTCATGCATCACCTCAACGTCAATATGATGCCAATGTCACCGGAAATGATGAAGAACATGCCCTGACGGGCAAAACCGATGAGCGCGGCCCCGGATCGCCCAAAGATTGGAAACATGACGCCGGACAAACCGGCCCGTTCGGCGCAGCCCCGCCGGTTTTTCGCGGCGGCCATGCTGTTGCTGGCCGCAGCTTTCCTCGGGCTCGGCACCTGGCAGGTGCAGCGGCTTTTCTGGAAACTCGATCTGATCGCCCGCGTAGACGCTCGCATTCACGCTGCGCCGGTCGCGGCACCGTCACCATCCGCGTGGCCGGGAGTTGATGCTGAAAAGGACGAATACCGGCGTGTGACTGCGTCGGGCACCTTCGATCATGGTAAGGAAACCCTCGTCCAGGCAGTCACCGAACTCGGCGCCGGCTTCTGGGTGATAACGCCGCTCAGGCTGGCGGAGGGAACAACAATCCTGATCAACCGCGGCTTCGTCCCGGTCGACAGACGCGAGCCTGCATCACGTGCCGAGGACGAGATCGAAGGCTCCGTCAAAATCACCGGCCTTCTCCGAATGACGGAACCCGGCGGCGCCTTCTTGCGGAACAACGACCCGGCAAGCGACCGCTGGTACTCGCGTGACGTCGCGGCGATCGCCGCGGCAAAAGGCCTGACGAACGTTGCACCCTATTTCATCGATGTAGATGCGACACCCAATCCCGGTGGCCTGCCGGTCGGCGGACTGACGGTCGTCAAGTTCCGCAACACCCACCTCGTTTATGCAATCACCTGGTATCTGCTGGCCGCCATGAGCGCCGGCGCGGCTTTCGCGATTTTTCGCAGGCAGATTGCCTAAGATTCTCCGCATCCCGCGGATTCGCTCGAGGTGATCTAACTCACTGATCTTTCGTCATCCCGAAAGGGCGTCCCGTTTTCGGCCGATATGCTACAGGCCCGAATTCTCCGCCCTTCAATCCCAGTATTCAGGGCATTCGAATCACTGCCGCCATCGAGAACAGGAGTGAGGATGACGGAAAGTGCCTGTCAAAGCCGCCGCGGCCCTGATTTTGAGAGGTTCTGCCTCGCTTCGGCACGGGATGTGTGGATATTTACAAAATGTTAGCCACGTCTACTAACGGAACTGGAACCATTCAGGGTGGCAAAAGATAGTGCCGTTGCCGCGGGAAAGCCCCCCAAATACCCCTCCCTGCGGCCGGGAAGTCCGGCTCGGATCACATGAGGCGCGTCGGACCTCCTGTCCCATTTCGATTGGTCGTTCGCTGCAGCCGCTGTGAGATTGTGCCCAGGCTCGGTGATCTTCAGCACACTGCCGTATGATACCTGCTCGCGATCAACATCAATCCCAACGAGCCTATTCGAAGCGATAGCCAAATAAGGCGATGTCACGCTGATGCCGCCGCGCAATTATTTCCGCATCTTCGTCAGAATAGGACCATCTGTAGCCGCGCTCGCTCCGTGAGGAATTTATTCGTTGGCCATAGGGTACGGTTATCCGAAGCCCGTACTTTTCCTTAAGTGACCGAAGATCTTCCTCGAGCCTCTCCTGCCTCAATACTTCATGGACAGCAATTTTTCCATTCTCATCAATAATCCAGTCACTCACTTGCCTTCGTGCATAATCGTGAAGCGACCTCGGTTGGTCCATATCTTCAAGCCATTTGATATAACCGGAGAAACTCAGGTCTTTTATCTGCTCATGTTCCAACAGCATGCCGGAATTTCTTCCACCAGCATCCTTCGATACGTAGTTAAACCAGGAAAGGTGCCAATCCCATGGATTTCGGATGACTGTGAATAGGACGTACTTGGTAAGGCTATCACCACGCTTCTCAAAAATGTCCCGGTATTCAAGAAAGGTCTTGTGTCCCTTTGCTTCACTCCATCGTAGCGTAGGGCATTGCTTGAAGCGTTCACCAAACGCGCTGTTCACGAAGCTTCCGCCGCACTTCGGTGTGTGGATGTGAATCATGGAAAGACCTCGATTCGACAGAAGGCTCTCGATGAAATTCCGTGGCACTCTCATAAATTCGGTCCTCTGCCGTTAAATAGAACGCATTCTGCGGCTACTCTGATTCACGATGTTCAGGTCTCATCCAGGTCACGACCTTGACGCTCAAGAAACTCCTCAATCGCGATGGCAAGCTCCTGCGGACTGCTTCCCACCGTCTGCAAGTGCATATCTGGCTTTTCAGGGGCTTCGTAGCTGGAATCTATGCCCGTGAAGTTCAGGAGCATCCCAGCTCTTGCCTTGGCATAAAGACCCTTAGGATCACGCCGAGCACACTCCTCAATCGGTGTGTCGATGAAGACCTCAATGAAATCGTGACTGCCCATTAAGTCGCGCGCCATCTGCCTCTCGGAACGAAACGGGGATATGAACGCTACCAACACGATCAGGCCAGCATCCGCCATAAGTTTCGCGACTTCCGCAACACGCCGAATGTTCTCAACACGATCCTCGTCCGTGAAACCCAGATCACGGCAGAGGCCATGCCTCACATTGTCCCCGTCTAGCAGACATGTGTGCCTGCCCTTGGCATGGAGCAATTTCTCCAGATTATTGGCGATAGTTGATTTGCCTGAGCCTGAAAATCCCGTGAACCAAACGATGGCGGGGCGCTGGCGCAACAAATTCGCGCGGGCTTGCGCGGTAACTTCCAGAGTCTGCCAATGAAGATTATCCGCGCGGCGGAGAGGAAAATTGATCATTCCCGCACCAACAGTTCGGTTGGTCAGACGATCAATCAAAATAAAATTTCCAACAAGACGATTATCGCCGTAACTGTCAAAAACAATCGGCGCCTGCGTTGCGACATTGCAGGTGCCGATCTCATTCATGCGCAAAGTTTTGCTCGCAACATGACCCAAGTCTGCAACATCGATCTGATATCTTAGGCTGGTGATCGTCGCGTCGACGCTGTCTGTTTCTGTTTTCAAGATGTAGCTTCGACCCGGAAACATCGGCTCTTTGTCGAGCCAAATTATATTGGCTTGAAACTGATCCGACACATGGGGGCGTCCCTTCGGCGCGACCAGCATGTCTCCTCTGGATAAATCCAGTTCATCTTCGAGAAGCAAAGTAATCGCCTGCCCTTCCACGGCTTGGGGCAGGAAGCCATCGTAAGTGCTGATCTTCATAACTTTTGACATCCGCCCCGACTTGGCAACTACGACTGGGTCACCTACTCCGATACGTCCTGCCGCGACCTGCCCAGAAAATCCTCGGAAATCTGAGTTTGGGCGGGAGACCAATTGGATTGGGAAACGGAATGGTTTGGATGCATCAACCGATGTCGCCGGGACGGTCTCCAGATGCTGAAGTAAAGTCGGGCCCTCGTACCAAGGAGTATTGGTCGACTTTTCGATCACGTTGTCGCCAAAACGGGCCGAAACTGGAATAGGGCAGATTGAGGTAAAGCCAAGGTCCGACGCAAATCGCCTGTATTCAGCGACGATGTCCTCGAATTTTTCTTGATCGAAAGAAACAAGGTCGATCTTATTGACAGCTAAAACGATATGCGGAACCCGCAGAAGTGACGCGATACAGGAATGCCGCCTTGTCTGGGGTAGAATACCCTTGCGGATGTCGACAAGCATGACCGCTAAATCTGCAGTCGAGGCTCCCGTCGCCATATTGCGCGTGTATTCTTCATGACCTGGCGTATCAGCGACGATGAATTTCCGCCTTTCGGTAGCAAAGAAACGATATGCCACATCAATGGTAATGCCCTGCTCCCGTTCGGCTTCCAATCCGTCCAATAGAAGCGCAAAGTCGATGTCATCGCTGGATGTCGTCCCATGTCTGGCAGAGTCGCGTCGCAGCGCTGCCAAGTGATCGTCGAAAATCAGTTTCGTATCGTAAAGCAATCTTCCAATAAGGGTTGACTTTCCATCGTCTACAGAGCCGCAAGTGAAGAAACGCAGCAGCGACTTGTTCTCCTGCTCATGAAGAATTCGGGAGAGGTTCGGTAATTGCTCACTCGGCATATTATCGACCATCAGAAATATCCTTGACGTTTTTTTCGCTCCATGGATCCGGTTTCATCCTTATCAATAAGGCGGCCCTCCCGCTCCGACGTTCGGGTTGTCAACATTTCAAGGATAATTTCCTCCACAGTCGAAGCCTCTGCTTCAATTGCAGCGGTCAGTGGATAGCAACCAAGAGTGCGGAAACGGACCACCCTTTCCTCGATCCGCTCACCAGCCAGTATCGGCATCCTGTCGTCATCGACCATGATCAACGTGCCATCACGATTCACCACTGGCCTTTTTGCAGCGAAGTACAGTGGGACAACTGGAATGCGCTCCTTGAGAATGTACTGCCAAATATCCAGCTCGGTCCAATTCGACAATGGAAAGACCCGGAATGATTCATTCTGGGCAATCCGAGTATTGTAGGTTTTCCACATTTCCGGGCGCTGGTTTTTCGGATCCCAGGCGTGCTGGGAATTACGGACCGAAAAGATCCTTTCCTTGGCGCGAGACTTCTCTTCGTCACGCCGCCCTCCGCCGAAAGCGGCATCGAATCCGTATTTGTCCAACGCCTGCCGCAAAGGAAGAGTTTTCATACTATACGTATAAGCGCTTGATCCATGGGTAAACGGAGTTATGTTTTGCTGCAGCCCCTCCTGACTGGTGTGGATAAGAAGTTCAATCCCGTATTCTCGAGCAACCCGATCACGAAATTCGATCATCGCTCTGAATTTCCACATAGTATCGATGTGCAACAGAGGAAAAGGAGGTCTGGCTGGATGGAATGCCTTCCGCGCAAGGTGAAGCATAACCGAAGAATCCTTGCCGATCGAATACAACATGACCGGCTTGGCGGACGTCGCAACCACCTCCCGCAAGATGTGGATGGCTTCCGCCTCTAGCCTTTGAAGATTGTTAACGATCATCACGTTTTCCTAAACCATACGTCCGTGCTGAAGGCAATTTACCTTTGTCAACAAGTCGGACATTTAATTGTGGCTCCATCCCAGGGAAACCGTTTGCTGTCGTATAGCCGGCTAATCCGCCCGTTAGGCCAGATTGAGGCGTCCGCCCATCTCGTCAACTAAACCACATCGGCTCAATACGATCGAGAGGACGCCGGGAGATGAGTCGAGGATCGGTGCGCTTGCGCGAAACACGGACTTGACTGCTGACCAGCACTGCAATAAACGGCAGCCGGGCAGCGGCTGTGCTGAAGGCCAGGGGCATCGGCGAACTCGAAATCCCGGTGCCGCGGCTGCGATCGCGAACGCGATATACAACGCTACCGGCGTGAGGGTGCGCGGCTATCCGATCACGCTCGACAAGTATTTGGCCAAAGTGCTCGGCACAGGCTGAGCTTCGCCTCGTGACCCTCCGCAGATGCACTGGATGGCAACGGCGGCTCCAAGCGGCAATGGCTTCGACCCTCCGCCGCAACGTTAGTGACCGTTCGCAGTGCGTCGCGAGCGGACGAACATACCGGGCGAGCACCCCAGACGCCGACGAAACGCCGTGCTGAACGCGCTGGCGGACTCGTAGCCGATCTCTTCTGCCAGGCGTTCGAGAGGCTTACCGCCGCGGCTTAGGAGATCTTGAGCCAGCGTCATGCGCCAACGGGAAAGGTATTCCATAGGGGCACAACCAAGGGCTTCGGAAAAGCGGGCCGAGAATGCCGATCGCGACATGCCCGCGAATTTTGCCAGCTCCGCCACCGTCCATCCGGCGCGCACATTGGCATGCATTGCACGAAGGACCGATGCAAGGGCCGGATCCTGCATCCCCGCCAGCAAGCCGGCAGGCAGTGCTCCCGGAGTGATGCTGGGCCAGCGCAGGCATTCGACTAGCATGACCTCCAGGAGGCGTTGAAGCATCATTTCGCGCCCCGGCCTGTCGTTGGCGCACTCGTCCATGATGAGATCAATGATGCGAGCCAGACGGGAGGTATCTCCGTCTTCCGCCCTTATGTGAATCATACCCGGCAACAGGGCCAGCAGCAGCGGGGCATTGACGGGCTCGAGCTGGAATGAGCCGCCGAGCATCTCGAAGTCCGGCTCCCCCTCCGGATCTCCATGCCGGATGCTGCTGAACGATGGAATGCCCGGCACGCATGCCGCACCCGGCTCGCTGAGAAGCGAAAATGCTGGCGAGGCAGGCAAGAGCACGAAGTCGCCCCGCTCCTGCGGCACCGGGTCTGCGCCCTCGATGGACAGCCAGCATCGCCCCTTGAGCACGATGGCGAACCCCGGCGCCGCATAGGCCGAATAGCTCACGCCCCACTTTCCGCGGCCGGTTATCGGCTTCGAGAACACTGCATGAGGGCGCAGCAAGGCGATGATGTCGCTGAAAGGGTCCATTCTGGACGATCCATAATAAAATAAAGACAGATAATTATAGATCGTCCTAATCAAATGTCTATTCTCCGCTCTGACAGAAGCGGAGAAACCAATGACCAAAACAATCCTCATCACCGGAACGTCGTCTGGCTACGGCAAAGCCATCGCCGAGCTTTTCCTCGATCGCGGTTGGAACGTCCTCGCGACCATGCGGCGCCCGGATCCGAGCGTCTTTAAGGTGCAGTCGGATCGGCTGAAAGTGCTTCCGCTCGACGTGACCGACGCCGACAGCATCGCCGGTGCAATCGCCGACGGTGTGGCTGCCTTCGGCGGCATCGACGTCTGGGTGAACAACGCCGGGATCGGCTTGGCCTCCGCGGTAGAGGCGACGCCCGAGGCAACGATCCGAGAGCTGTTCGAGACCAACACGTTCGGCGTGATGGCCTGTTGCCGCGCAATCATTCCGCAGATGCGCAAGCAAAGCCGCGGTATCATCGTCAACGTCACCTCCAGCGTCACCATTGGCGTCATGCCGCTGTCGGCGGTCTATGCCGCCAGCAAATGCGCCATCGAAGGCTTTACCGAGTCGCTCTCCTACGAGTTGAGCCTGTTCGACATCAAGGCCCGGCTCGTCGAGCCCGGCCTGGCGCCGACCACCAGCTTTGGCGCGAATACTGGAACGAGGATGCAAGGGGTTTTTCCTAAGGACTATGAAGGGTTCGTCCAGGCCTTCTTCGAGAAGATGGCGAACTATCCGACACCGTACTGCACCGAGGCTGAAGTCGCGGAGGCCACCTGGACGGCTGCAACGGAGGACGGGAAGCGTATTCGTTATCCCGCCGGCGCCGATACCAAGCTTCTCGCGAAGCTGCGGTGGTCGACCTGCGAAGACCACTACCTGGCGAAGATCAGAGAGCTGTTCATCCCCACGACTATTTTGCCGGCTCCGACTCCCAAGCCCTATCTGGCTTGATTTCAACCGCCTCGTGGGCCTCCTGCCAACTGTTGATGCCGCCTGGGAACCAATGAACGCCGGTATAGCCCTTCATCACCAGCCGCTTGCCGGCGTTCCAGCTCCCCCAGCAGCCGGGAAGGCAAAAGGTGACGATGGGCTTTGAACTGTCGCCTTCAGTCAGTTCTTCCACGCGACGAAAGAAAGTTTCTTCCTGCGCCGCCTCAAAAGATGCTGCTCCGGCGCCCGGAAACCACGCGGCGCCCGGGATGGAGCGATGGGTCGGCAGCCAAAGCCGGTCCCGGGGAAAATCCTCCGGCTTCCTTTCGGCGGGGCCGACATCGAGAAGCACCGGGTTCTTCGGCATGAGCGCCTCAAGGCCTGCCAGATCGATGACGACGGCACCTGTAAGCGTCTTTGGTGTCTCCCCTCGCATCGGTCCGGTCCACAAGCCTTCCGGCTCCGGCACTTCGGCCCGGGACAGTTGCGTGCCCGCCGCGGTCATCAACAACGCAATCGCAAGTGAAGCGGCAACCCTCACCAAGGCTCCAATCAGGTCGGACATGCCTACACCTCAATTCGTGACCGGAGGCACTTTGAAACTCTGCTCCCAGCGCTCTCCTTTGGTGTCGGACGCGACCACCTTCATCGGCTCGTTGCCACCCGGCACGAAATTGAAGCCGATTGCGGGATTTGAGGACAGGGAGATATCGCCAGACACTTCCAGGACAGTCTGGTCGCCATAGGAGACGGTCACCTTGTCGATGTAACGCGACGGCGTGTAAAGCCGGGTGAGTTGGTTCATCTGCATTCCGGTGAAATTCGGATGGCGGATCATCAGCGTTGCCTCGGCAGGTTGTCCGTCCTGCATGCTCTCCGCGAACTTCATTCTCATTTCACCCATTCCCTTCATCGCTTCCGCGTCACTCGGTCCGGAGGGCGCCGAACAGCCGCCGGAGGCCTTCACGAAGGCGACAGCTGAAAACAGCTTTCCCTCTTTCGTCTCGGCAACGGCGTGAACGTTGGTGTAGGTGTCGACCCGCACACGCAGCTGCAGCGAGCCAGGATCCGCAGCCAGCCCGAAGGTGACGTGAGCGGCAAGCGGCGCAGGATTGTCATCGATCACAAGATAGACCGATTTGATCCTGTCCTTTTCGGGCATCGTCAGAGTGATCGGAACGAGCGCAGCATCCTGCGCACGCTTTGGCGCATCGATCTTGATCAAGGAATCGGTTGGAAGAACTTCCCGATCATCGAAGAGATAGTCGGCAATCAGTTGCCAGCGCTCCTCTCGCTTGGCATCAGCCTGAGAGGAATCTGCGGCGGGAGCCGGCCCGGCGCAGATCGCCGTAATCAAAGCGGCCGCAAAGGCCGGTCGCAATATGTGCATCATATTCTCCTCCCTGCTTCGATCCGAAGCCTACTCCCATTCAAGCTCCTTGTAAGCTTGAATGACGTTGCGGCCATTATAGTCGTCGAACAACACCCAGCCTTCGCCCACTCCCGCAGCCACCGTTCGGCTGGCCTCGTCTATCGCAATGCCCTGCGCTATCGCCTTGCGTGTTTCATCGCGGAGAGCCGTGAGATAGCGCACCTGTTTTGCCACGGCCGGTCCGAAGTCCACCATCGCCGGCCCATGCCCCGGCACTGCGCGGGCAGCACCAACGCCCTTGAGCCGCTCGGCTTCGATCAGCCATCCGGGCAGGCTTCCATCCAGCGAGGGAACGCGATCGACAAAAAGCAGATCCGCGGGAAACAGCGTCCCCGTCGAGGTGTCGAACATCGACAGGTCGCAATCGGTGTGCGCGGTGCCGTGCGCGGTAAACCGGATAATGCGGTCACCGAGATCGACCTCGGCGACATCTTCTATCTCCCGGGTGGGATATACGATGCCGCCTACGTTCTCCGATCCGACGATCTCGACAAGACGCTGGCGATAATAGCTTCCCCGCGCATCGAGCGCGGACCTCAAAGCGTGATGACCGACGAAATCCGGCCGCTCTTCAGCAAAGGCCGCAGCACCAAGGCAATGATCGGGATGGACGTGGGTCATTACGACATGCCGGATCGGTTTGCTGGTCCGGTTCCTGATTTCTGAAAGGAGCCATTGCCCATCTGCCAGACTGCCTCCGGGATCGATCACGAGCACGCTATCGCGTCCGATGATGAAACCTATATTGGCAATGCCTCCGCTATTGGCCCGTGTCGCTTCCTCGTGCGGCGCCTCACGAATGAAGAGGCCGTTCCCGACATCTTTCAGCGAAAGAGACGCGGCCGCAAAGCCACGCATCGGCACGCAGCACAGACAGAGACCCATTGCCAACGCTGCACGCCGCGTGAAGCGGGCGCTAACGGCGGGCTGTCCGGCATCATCGACCCAGTTGAGCCTATCTATCGACATTCCCTAAAATAGCACGTTTCACCTCGACCTGGTAGCCGAAGCAGAGTGTCATCGTGCAATGGGTGTTTGCCATCCCGGACAAAATCCCGAACTCACGATCGGCGCTTGAACGTATGTTCGGGCCCCGGGAACTGGCGTGCGCGAACTTCGCGCGCATAATCCTCGGCTGCCTTGCGAACCCGCTGACCCAGTTCGTCATACCGCTTCACGAAGCGGGGCGTGAAGTCGTTGAAGAGGCCCAGCATGTCATCGGAGACCAGAATCTGCCCATCGCATGCCGAGGATGCGCCGATGCCGATGGTGGGAACCTCGACCTGTGCCGTCAGCTCCCTGGCAAGAGTTTCGACCGTTCCTTCGATGACAACTGCGAATGCCCCGGAGCTGCCGATGGCGCTTGCGTCACGCCGAAGCTTTGCGGACTCCTCATCCGAATGGCCGACCGAACGATAACCACCGGCCGTGTGAACCTGCTGGGGCATCAGGCCGATATGACCGAGCACGGGAACGCCCCGCGTCGTCAGAAAGGCAATCGTCTCAGCCATCTCCTCCCCGCCTTCGAGCTTCACCGCATCGCATCCTGTTTCCTGAAGAAGGCGGACGGCATTCCGGAAAGCGACCTCCCTGGACTCCTGATAGGAGCCGAAAGGCATGTCGACGGCGACGCACGCATTTTTAACGCCCCGCATGACTGCCTGTCCGTGGGCAATCATCATATCGAGCGTCACCGAAACGGTCGTCTCCATGCCGTAGAGGACCATGCCGAGCGAATCCCCGACAAGCAGCAGATCGCAATGCGCATCCAGCAGACGTGCCATCGGTGTCGTATACGCGGCCAGGCAGACGATCGGCTGCCCGCCTTTCATTGAACGGATACGCTTCGGCGTAATGCGCCCTTGTTTTGCCGGGACACTCATCGAAATCTCTCTTTCATTGCACGCCTCGGCGGCCAATGACCCTGTTGTCAAGAAGCCGTGTGGAGCCGATGCGGACGAACAGCGCGACGACGACCAGCTCGTCAATCAATGCGACAGGCTGCAAGGTCGAAGCATCTCTCACTGCAACGACCTCCGCATTTGCCAAGGGTTCCCGGCCGATGAATTCGCGCAGCATTTCCTCAAGCCTGACCGGATCGGTCTGGCCCGACCGCACAAGTCGTTCCGCTTCATCGAGCGTACGCGGCACAATCGCCGCGGCGCGCCGCTCCACCTCCGAAAGATAGACATTGCGCGACGACAGAGCCAGCCCGTCTGTATCCCGTACAGTTGGAACGGCAATGACCCGAACCGGAAGCGCCAGGTCTTCGACCATTCGCTTGATGATGACGACCTGCTGATAGTCCTTTTCGCCGAAATAGGCCGTCTGCGGCTGGACGATATTGAAGAGTTTGCAGACCACCGTGGCGACACCGGCAAAATGACCCGGCCGCACCGCGCCTTCCAGTTCGCGCCCGAGATCAGGCACGTCGACGACGGTGAGCATGGGACGGGGGTACATGTCCTCACCGCCCGGGGCGAACAGGATATCGACACCGGCAGCCTCCAGCATGCTGCTGTCGCGCGGCAGATCGCGTGGATACCGGCTCAGATCCTCATTGGCGCCGAACTGCAATGGATTTACGAAGATCGAGGTTACGACGATGTCGTTTTCCGCGCGGGCTCGCGAGACGAGTTCCATATGGCCGGCGTGCAGATAGCCCATGGTGGGAACAAATCCGACCCGCTTTCCCGGCTTTGCCTGCAGACGCAAACTATCGCGCAGCTCATCGATCGCCTGGATAACCCGCATCATCTCTCCCTCGGTGCGCCAAGCTTGTGGCGATCTGAATAGAGACCGGCCCTGCGGGGAGTCAACGTGCCCCAACCATTAATAACGATTAGATGTTAAGGCCGCTCACGAGGCGGTCCGAAGCCGGACGCGATCTTTTGCGGCGCGTGATCGCTCAAAATATGATCCAGTTGATCCTTCGGGCCATCCTTGGCATAACCGCCGCTATAAAATCTGGATCATGCCGATGGACCAAACATTTGATATCGGGGCGCGGCTCAACGCCATGCGGCTGGCAGCCGGCCTATCCCAGCGTCAGCTCGCAGAGCGAGCCGGTGTGCCTCATGCTCAGATATCGAACGTGGAGACCAACAAGGTCAGCCCCTCTGTTGCGACATTGCGCAAGATCCTGAACGGCCTCGGCGTCGGCATGGGTGATTTTTTCGAACCGGAGCGCAGCCCTCCGAAAGGCCCGTTCTTCTCGGCGCATGAACTCGTTGATCTGACCTCGAAAATCGCCGCCTCGCCGATTTCCGGCAGCGATGACGGAACACTCGTTTTTCGCCAGATCGGCGATGCACGGACACATAACCTCCAGATTCTCCACGAAGTCTATGAACCGAACGCGGATACCGGCGACACGCTGCTGCAGCATGCCTCGTCCGAAGGAGGGTATGTGGTCGAGGGCGAATTGGAGGTCACCGTCGGGGACGACGTGCGCGTGCTCAAGGCTGGCGAGGCCTATCTCTTCGACAGCCGCGTGCCGCATCGCTTCCGGAACCTTTCCGATCGCCGCACGATCGTCATCTCCGCCTGCTCTCCACCTTATCTGTAATTCCTAGGGCTGCCCTATTGCTCAAAATATTGAGCAAAGATATACCTTGATCATCGACATCAGGGGACACTGCGATGACCGTTTCATCAGATCTGCATTCGCGCCAGAAAGCTGCCGTGGCAGGTGGCGTTGGCACCCGCGCCATCTTCGCGGAGAAGGCACTGAACGCCGAACTTTGGGATGTGGACGGCAGGCGCTTCATCGATTTCGCGGCCGGCATCGCCGTCAACAATACGGGTCACCGTCACCCGACCATTATGCGCGCCGTCGCCGAACAGGCCGAACGCTTCACCCATACCTGCTTCCACGTCGCGCCCTACGAAGGTTATGTCCGGCTCGCAGAGCGGCTGAACGCGATCGCGCCGACGGGTGCCGAAAACCGCACCATGCTGGTCACGACCGGCGCCGAAGCGGTGGAGAATGCCGTGAAGGTCGCCCGCGCCTATACCGGCCGTGCCGGCATCATCGCGTTCTCGGGCGCCTTCCATGGCCGCACCATGCTCGGCATGGCGCTGACCGGCAAGGTCATGCCCTACAAGAAGAATTTCGGTCCCTTCCCGGCCGATATCTATCACGCCCCCTTCCCCAACCCCTATCTCGGCTTCTCGACCGAAGATGCGATCGCCGGTCTGGAACGCCTGTTCGCCGCAGACGTCGATCCGGAACGAATCTCGGCGTTCATCGTCGAGCCGGTGCAGGGCGAAGGCGGCTTCAACATCGCGCCGAAGGAATTCCTCATCCGGCTCCGCGAGATCGCCGATAGATACGGGATCGTGCTGATCGCCGACGAGGTGCAGGCGGGAATGGCGCGCACGGGAAAAATGTTCGGCTTCGAGCATGCCGGCGTCAAGCCGGACCTCGTCACCATGGCGAAGGGCTTAGCCGGCGGTTTCCCGCTTTCCGCCGTCACCGGAAAGGCCGAGATCATGAATGCGGCGCATCCCGGCGGTCTTGGCGGCACCTATGCCGGCAATCCGCTGAGCGTCGCAGCCGCCAATGCCGTGCTTGACGTCATCGAGAGCGAGAAACTGTGCGAGCGTGCGGCGGAAGTCGGGCGCAGGATCACGGAGCGGTTGACGTCGATCGCATCGCGCCAGGGCATGGAACGCATCGGCGAAGTCCGCGGACTCGGCGCCATGGTGGCATTCGAACTGGTTGAGGACCGCGAGTCCAAGGCGGCCAGCCCGGCGATCACCAACCGTATTGTTGCGGAAGCGGAAGCCCGCGGCCTCATTCTGCTGTCTTGCGGAACGCGTCTTAACGTGATCCGTTTGCTGCCGCCGCTGACGATCGAATGGGATGTTCTTGAAGAAGGGCTCAACATTCTCGAAGCTTCGATCGAAGCCGCATTTTCGGATGCGACCGCTCCAGTGGCAGCCTGAGCTGCGTCCGTGCGAATGGATGCCGGTATAGACGAAAAAGAGGGAACTGCATGAACGGCGCCGATATGCTTTGTGATGTCCTGCTGGTAAACGGCATCGACGTCTGTTTCGCCAATCCCGGTACATCGGAGATGCATTTCGTCGCGGCGCTCGACCGCAAGCCCGCCATGCGCTGCGTCCTCGGTCTTTCGGAAGGCGTTGTGACGGGAGCTGCCGATGGCTACGCTCGCATGGCGGACAAGCCTGCTGCGACACTCCTGCATCTGGGACCCGGCCTCGCCAACGGTCTTGCCAACCTTCACAACGCTCGTCGCGCACGCACGCCCATTCTCAACGTCGTCGGCGATCATGCATCCTATCACCTGCAATATGATGCACCGCTGACGAGCGACATCGAAAGCCTGGCACGGCCGATGTCCCATTGGGTCGGACGTGCTGGCGGAGCTCACGATATACGCCGTTGCACCGAAGAGGGCTTTGCCGCGTCGATCACCCGCCGCGGCGTCTCGACGATGATCCTGCCGGCCGATGCCGCCTGGGGCGAGGTTTCGCCGGAAACGCTTTCTCCCGTTGCCATCCCCGAGCCTCCGGCAATCGAACCGGAAGCGTTGAAGGCTTCCGTCACGGCGCTTCGCAGCGGCAAACGCGCCGTGATCATCCTCTCCGGCCACGCCCTGCGCGAAAAGCCGGTCGAGACCGCCGGTCGTATTGCGGCGGCAACCGGTGCGGCTCTTTTCTCGACATCGTCGGCCAGAAGCGCACGCGGTGCGGGGCGCGTTTTGGTACAGCCCGTTCCTTACAATATCGAGCTGGCGATCGAGGCGTTGAAGGAATTCGAGGTGGCGATCTGCATCGGCGGGCCTCGCCCCGTTACCTTCTTCGCCTATCCCGGCAAGCCGAGCACGACGTTGCCACCGGACTGCCGGGTGATCCAGCTCGCCGAGCATGAGCACGATCTCGCCGATGCGCTGGAGCAACTGGCGGATGGGCTCGGCATCAGGCCGAATGCGAACTTCGCCCGCAACGCTTTCCGTCAGAACGAGATACGGGTGCCAAACGGTGCTCTAACACCGGATGCCGTCAGCCTGGCGATTGCTCGCTACCTGCCGGAAAATGCCATCGTCATTGACGAGGCACTGACCTCGATCGGCCAGCATACCGCACTCGCGCCCGGCCTTCATCCGCATGACCACCTGCCCATCACCGGCGGTTCGATCGGCATCGGCATCCCGCTTGCGGCAGGTGCTGCGATCGGCGCGCCGGATCGCAAGGTTGTGGCGATGCAGGCCGATGGCAGCGGCATGTACACGGTTCAGGGCCTGTGGACCCAGGCGCGCGAGCAACTCGACATCGTGACGATCGTCTTTGCGAACAACGCCTATCGCATCCTGCAGGGTGAGATGACCAATGTCGGCGTGAATTCCTATGGCGTGAATGCCCGCAAGATGCTCGACCTCGACCAGCCGAAACTCGACTGGTGCTCGCTTGCCAAGGGCCTCGGCGTTGAAGCCGGCCGTGCCACAACTGTCGAGGAATTCGTAAAGCTCTATACCGCCGCGCTCGGCCGTAGAGGACCGTTTCTCATCGAAGCCGCAATCGTCTGATCAGGCCGCGTTCGCTGCGGAAACCATGATCATCTCGACCTTCAGGTCCGGGCTCGCCAATCGCGCTTCGAAACAGGCGCGCGCCGGCGGCGCGATGCCGGAGACCCAATCGTCCCAGACCTCGTTCATGGGGGCATAATCATCCATGTCCGCCAGCATGATCGCGCAGAAGATGAGGCCTTCCTTGGCGCTGCCGATTTCCGCCAGCCGGCCTTCTGCCTTGGCGAGAAGCTGCCGCGTCTGCTCTGCAATGCTCAGCGAACCGTCATAGGGTGCCTGAGGCGTGCAGGCAAAATAACCCGTACCTTGATGGACGACGGCGAGGCTGCCGCGCTGGCCGACGCCGAAACGCCGGATGATCGACGAAAAGTCCGAGTTCATGGGGCTACCTATTTGGTGATGACGAAGACAGCTTCGGGCGTCCAGCTGATGCAGCATTCCTCGCCTTCCTTGATGATCACCACGTCCGCGCCAAGCACACGCACCCGCATGGAGAGTTCTCCTGCCCGGCCGATAACGAGCGCGTTGTCACCGTAGTTGACGATGGTTTCGACCTTCATGCGCACGTTCTTGCGCCCCTCGATCGGATTGCGTGAAAGCTTGATATGCTCCGGCCGGATGAGCAGCGTCACGTTCTGGCCGTCGGAGAGAGCTTCGCTGCCCGCATAATCAAAGGGCCCGAGCGTCGGATTGTCCGCCGTCTTCGTCATCGCATTGGTGATGGTTGCCGGAATGAGGTTGCTCTCGCCGATGAAGGTGGCGACGAATGCGGTGCGCGGGCGATGATAGATATCGAGGGGTGCGGCCGCCTGCTCGATCCGCCCCTTCTCGAAAACCACGATGCGGTCGGACATGGACATGGCTTCCGACTGATCATGAGTGACGAAAATGGTGGTCACGCCCAAGCTGCGTTGGATGCGCTTGATCTCGATCTGCATCTGCTCGCGCAGGTTCTTGTCAAGCGCGCCGAGCGGTTCGTCGAGCAGGAGCAGCGATGGCTCGAAGACCAGCGCGCGGGCAAGCGCTACGCGTTGCTGCTGGCCGCCGGAAAGTTCCTTCGGGTGGCGATGACCGAAACCCTTGAGACCGACAAGCGAGAGCATGTCTTCCGCCCGCTTCAAGCCCTGAGAACGGCCGACACCACGCATCTGAAGGGGAAAATACACGTTCTCAACGGCCGTCTTGTGTGGGAAAAGCGCGTAGTTCTGGAAGACTATGCCGATATTGCGTTGATGCGGCGCGAGTTGCGAGATCGACTGCCCGCCGATCTCGACCGCGCCGCCGCTCGCCTTCTCGAAGCCGGCGATGATCATCAAGGTCGTCGTCTTGCCGGAGCCGCTCGGGCCTAGGAAGGTCACGAATTCTCCCTTGTCGACCGAGAGGCTTACATTGTCGAGCGCCGTGAAATGCCCGTAGCTCTTGGTGATGTTGGAGAGTTGCAGGTAGCTCGTCATGAGAAATCCTTGGGATCAGTGTGCGCCGGCGGATCGGCTCGGCTTGGGCACGCGGCTGCGGAGCGCGCCGACGAAATAGGGAGCGGCGATACCGATCAGCACGACGAAGAAGAGCAACGTCGAGATGACTGCAATCACCGGGTCCGCCTCCTGGCGGATGCTGTCGAACATCTTGCGCGGCAGCGTCTCCGCGTCGCGGCCGGAAATGAAGATCGCCACCACGGTCTCGTCGAACGACTGGATGAAGGCGAAGAGCGAGCTGATGATCAGGCCCGGCCGCAGGATCGGCAGCGTGATGTGGAGAAAGGTTCTTGTGGGGCTTGCGCCCAGGCTCTGGGCCGCCCGCTCCAGATTGCGGTCGAAACCCTTGAGATTGGCGGAGAGCACCAGGAAGGCGATCGGCACAGACAAGCAGGTATGCGCGAGGATGACGCCGAGATGGGTATGGACCAGCTTCAACTGCCCGAAATAGGAATAGTACCCGATCGCCATGACGATATGGGGAACCGCCATCGGCATCAGCATCATCAGGTCGGCGAAACCTTTGCCGCGAAAGCGATGACGCACGAGCGCGAAGGTTGCCGGCACGACCAGCGCCATGGTCAGGATCGTCGTCGCGGTAGCGATGAGAATGCTGTTCCAGGTGGGCACGAGCCAATTGGGGTCGGTGAAATAGGCGCGGTAGTAGCCGAGCCAGTAGCCGGGCGGCGGGAACTGCAGCGAACTCGCATTGGATAAGGACATCGGCACCACAATGACCAACGGTGCTGCAATGAAGAGTACGACGATGAAGCCTGCCCAACGCATGAACGTATTCATGACCGATCACCCCCAGAGTTTGTCGAGGCCGAAACGACGGTGATAGATAGTCAGGATGATCAGCGTCACGACGAGCAGCACCATCGCCATGGCGGAACCGAGGCCAAAAGCCAGGAATTCCTCGATCTGATGGCCGATCAGGCCGGCGATCATCTGTTCGCGCGGGCTGCCGAGCAGCACCGGCGTGACGTAGAAGCCGAGGCAGATAACGAAGACCAGCACCGATCCATTGGCAATCCCAGGTGCCGTCAGCGGCAGGTAGACATGCCGGAAGAGCGACCAGCCTTTGGCACCGAGGCTTTCTGCCGAGCGGATCAGCGCCGGATCGATCTTCTTCATGACCGAATAGATGTTCATGATCATGTAGGGCGCCAGGATGTGGACCATGGCGAGCGTCGAGGAAAAACGGGTGAAGAGAAGCTGTGGGGGTTGCTCGATGCCGATCATCTGCAGGAAGGCGATCAGCGGGCCGTTGTTGCCAAGCAGCACCATCCACGAATAGGTGCGCACCAGGAAGCTCGTCCAGAAGCTCATGGTCACAAGAAGCAGGATGAGCATCGCCGTGCGCGGCTTGGAATGCGCCATCAGATAGGCCAACGGATAACCGACCGCGAGGCAGCAAAGCGTCACGAAAGCAGCAGTCGCGAAGGTGTTGACGAAGACGCGCTGATAAAGCGTGCCCGTCAGAACCTTCTGGTAATTGGCGAACGAAACACGCGGTTCGGTAAAGCTCATGATCGCCACGTCGGCGAGCGGCACGACGAAGAAGACGAGCATGTAGATACCGAGCGGTGCAAGCAGCAACCAGGGCCAGATATTCGTCTTTTCCGTCAGTCTTGAAAGGCTCATGCCCATTGCCGTTCCTTCTCATGGCAAGCGGGGTCGATACGGCAGCGCACAGTCATCGTGCGATGCCGCTCAAGCAGGTCAGATTGATCCGAGAGAGCGGATCAGCTCGCAACCCACTCTTCAAAACGTTCGGCGAGTTCTGCCGGGTCGGCACCGAAATTCGCCATATCCTGCTCGAAGGTGAGCTTGTAGTTCTCTGGCGAGGTCGGCATACGCTTTGCGTCTTCGGCGCTGACGAACTCGTTGGACGCCGGGTTCAGCGCGCCGTAATCGGCGGCCTTCGCAAAACCGGCGAGCGGCTTGGCGCTCGTTGCGAATTCCACGAACTTCTTGGCGTTATCGAGGTTTGGCGTATCCTTGGCGACAACCCAATAGGCGCGTTCGATCTCGCCCTGGTTCCACGTCATGGCGACCGGAGCGCCGGCCTTTTCCGCTTCGAAATAACGGCCATGCCAGATGCCTATCATGTCGATCTCGCCGTCACGGAGAATCTGAGTCGACTGGGCGCCGGCCGTCCACCAGACGCGGACATGATCCTTGATCTTGTCGAGCGACTTAAAGGCCCGATCGATATCGAGCGGATAAAGATCCTCCACTGCGACACCATCGGCCAGCAGCGCGATCGGAATGACGCGAGCTGCATAGCGTTGCAGCGAACGGCCGCCAGGGAATTTCTCGACATTCCAGAAATCGGCCCAGGTCTTCGGCGCTTCCTTATACTTGTCGGTACGCCAGGCAATGACGGTCGCGAAAGCGTGCGAAGCGACGCCGTTTTCGAAGAGGCCGCCTTCATAAGGCGCCTCAAGCTCCTCGATAATGCCGGCCTGATTGGCGCGAACGAGTTCGCCGCCACCGAGCGTGGTGACGTCGAATTCATAGGTGCCCGTCTTCACCTGCTGGGCGAGCTTGGCGAAGGAAACCGGAGAAACGGTCTTTACCTGAATACCGGTCTCGGCGGTGAACGGATCGATGAGATTTGCCTTGGCCGCCGCTTCCCAGGGGCCACCCCAGGTATTCACGTAGAGGATCTTCTCCTGGGCGCGAACGATATAGGGCGCGGCAAGCGAGGCGGTGACGGCGGCGGCGGCAGTTTTCAGGAAACTGCGACGATCTGGCATGAGAAAAGTCTTCATTCCGGGCATGATCAGTTCTCCTCTTTTTATGGTTTTCTGAAGGTGGCTTCGTAGAGCCGAAGCCAATTCTTGTGAGTGATCTTGGCGACCTCCTCTTCCGAGAAGCCGACGGCACGCAGACCATCCGGGATCACCTTGATGTCCTCGACCTTCTGGAACCATTCCGGCGGCGCAGCCTTGAGCGGCTTGCCCGCCGCGCTGGCGCCATAGTCCTCGCCGCGGGTCCAGCGGCCCTTGCGCATCCAGGCATAATCGGGGGCGGTAAAATTGTGGCTCTTGTCGGTACCGATCGCGACGGAATCGATGCCGGCAATGTCGACCGTGCGGGCCACCATCGTGCACCAGGCCTCGATCGAGGCGCAGTATTCATCCCCGGTGATGTTGCGATAGGCGGCACAGCCGATCACTCCGCCGGTGTCCCTGAGCGCCCTGATGACGTCATCAGATTTGTTGCGCTTGTGAAAGAACAACGACTGCGCATTGGCATGGGTGACGGCGATCGGCTTTTCGGAAACCTTGATCGCATCCAGCGTCGTGCGGTCGCCGACATGGCTGCAGTCGACGAGAATGCCGGCCGCATTCATTTCGCGGATGACCTCCCTGCCGAAGCGGGCGAGGCCGGAATCTTCCACCTCGTAGCAGGAGCCACCGAGCTCGTTCTGGTTGTTGTAGGTGAGCTGAACGACGCGCACGCCGAGTTCTGCAAACATCTCCACGAAACGGATGCGGCCCTGGAAGAGGTTGGCGTTCTGGAAGCCCATGATGATGGCGAGCTTGCCTTCCCCGGAAATCCGGCTGATGTCGTCCGCCGTCAGCGCGATTTCGGCAATATCCGAGTTTTCGCGGACCAGATCGCGCCAGCGGCCGATCGAATCCATGGATTCGATCGCGCCTTCCCAGAAGCCGCAGGTGTTGACGACGCCCCCGACAGTTCCCGCGAGCAGGGTTTCAAAGGCGGCGCGATCGAAATGCCCGCATTGCAAACCGTCGATGATCATGATCCAGCGCCTTCCTTTTCACGTTCGGAGAGTCTGGATGCCAGGAAGCTGACATCCGTTTCGTCGTCATTGTCCTTGCGTCCGATGATCGTCCCGTCCTCATTGATGATCATCGGTCCGGCGTGACGTCGGGAAACGACGCTGTCGGTTGCCAGCGCCTGTTTGGCCAGGTGGTAGATGCGCCACCAGAGATCCGCCTCGACCAGCACCCCATCCTCAAGCAGGGCCCAGAGCAGGGGATCATCCTTCCGGACATCACCGGTGACAGTCGCGGGAGCCGCGTTGAGCACGTTGCCGGAAACGGTGATCGTAAGACCGGTACGCCCCCCGAAACTTGCTGCGGTTGCCAGTTCCTCGGCGTCTGCCACGTTGACAGCCGTCAACTCCGCCGAACCGAAGCGAGCCGTCAACTCGCCGAGAAGGTCGATTGCCGCCGGAAGGACGAACCACGCGTGTTCACCAGCCGCATCGAGCTTGAGGCGATTGCCGTCCTCGGAGGTGATCGAGATGCGGGCAGGATCGGCGGACTTGAAGCTCTCGAAACGTTCTTCAAGCAGTGCGAAGCCACCGAGCCCCAGCTTTTGGGAATACATCGGGAAGTCGCCGACCGTGAGGAAGAAGCCCTTGGGCAGGCTGCTGAGCGAGAATATGCGCTCGGACATCAGCCGCATTTCACGGGGCATCGCGCGCATCGAAATATTGGAATGCGAGGAGGTCATAGAACAGGTTCCGCCGGATAATACCAGGTGCCGGTGTAGCCGGAGCGCAGATCGTCGGGAGTGGGCGCCCCGTGATAGAGCACGCCGCGCAGATTGCGACTCAGGAAGTCTCGGGTCTTGTCGATGCCGTGGAAGCCGACATTCATCAGCCGAACGAGATCGATCGGCACGAATTCCTCAGCATTGATGTTTGCATGCGGTGTGTGATAGCCGAGGCCGCTGAGGCTCTGTATGCGGGCGACCATGTGACGGTGTTGCGGATGCCGCATCAGGAAACGGGCGATGCTGAGCTGGCCGTCGACCTTGCCGAGATCAGCACAAAGCGACTGGATTTCCCCGCAGACATCGAGGCCAAGATCGAGCGCATCGGGGACTTCCTCACGTGCCCCGCGGCGCGGCTCCTCGGCGGTCTCCGACTTGTACCAGACATATCCGTAGGCTTCCGGACGGGACATATCGATGTCGAGAGCCCACTGATATTCCTCACGGATGAGACCAGCGAGGCTTTCTGCGGTTTCTGCCGGAGAGACATTCAGTTCATCGGGCGCATGAATCGCTTTCAACAGACGATCCGCCTCCTCCGGCACAAGCTCGATCAGCAAGGACAGGAAGGTCTCATAAGCTTCCGGAACAGACTCGGCTTCAAATTCGCAAGCCAGAATATCGAGCGGAACATCGGCATTTCGGCCAAGTACCGTACCGCTGCGGCGGAACTCTTCGAGTGCTTCCACCATGTTGCCTAGATCGGCGGCGATCTCGTCGCTCGAGGCGAAGGTCTCGTAGACCATCTGGTCCTGCTTACGGAAGACAATCGCCTGGCCGACCAGTTCGATGAGCTTTGCCACGCGCGGATCGGACGGCTCGAGCTTCAGTCCGCGCGCCATGGCGATCGCCTCCTCGCGTGCGCGGATGAAGGCATCGATCAACCGCGGATGCTTGTGCACAAAAAAGATCAATCCCAGCGCCGAGCCATTGCCCACACCGATATAGCGGCGGAGCCGCGGATCAAGCCGCACCGCCTTTTCCGATTTCTTCGCCGCCAGATGCTCGACGAGATCGCAGGAGAATTCCCGCATCAGGTAGGCCGTGAGAAGCTGGGCCTCCAGAACGCCCCCGAGCGCATGCCGGGATCCGAGAGACGGGAAGGAGCGCGTACCGAACGTGCCGTTGCCGTCGAGGCCCGTATTGCGCATCAGATAGCAGACCCTGGAAAGGTCGGCGACAGAAGGCTGGCGACCTTCGGCAAGTGCTTCGAGCGTCTGATCGAAGACGCGCATCGAACGGTTCGACCGGCACCAGATCAGGGTTTTCGCGGTGGCGCGGCCAGTATAGAGCTTCGGTATCTCGCGCCGTGCTGTCTCAATTTCTGCTTCGCTGGCTGGCCCTTCGATCAGGGTTCCCATCATATCCCAGGCCTGGCCGATGATCCGGCCGGTGCGGGCAACGCGGCTCGGCGGACGGGAAAAGCCGATAAAGGAAAATTCCTGTGACGGCGCCTTGATGGAATAGACGACGGTGCCTTCGGCATTGCCGTCGATATCGAAACGGATTTTGGAAATATCCCAGCGTTCGCGGATCATCTTGTTCATGAAGGCCCGCGTGCCGCTCAACCTGCTTGGCTGCATTGCTGCCAGCCGCGAGGTTTTCATCACCTCGTGACTGGCTCTTGGCAGCCGCACTGCCACCTGTCCAGAAGTTACGGTCATCGCCGTCAACGCTCTCCCTGCTGCATTTTTGTGATGGTGCGCGCCGCTTCGAGGAGCGGCTCCCGGAAGGTTTCGAGATCGAAACGGGTTTCGGGCATGACCAGCGAGATGGTCGACGTACACCTGCCCTGGAAATCGAAGATCGGCGCCGCGATCGCCGTCACGCCGCTCTGGGTGTAGCCGCTCGACAGGGCATAACCGTTCTCGCGCGCCTCGCTGAGAATCTCCCCCGATGCAAGCGGCTCGCCGCTTTCGCGCAACCGGCCGAGAGTCGGCTCATCCGCAAAGGCTGTGAGGATGCGTCCGGATGCCGAGCCTTCGAGCGACATCGTGGTGCCGATCTTCTGCTCCGCCCGCAGCACGCTTTCGGATTCGACACGCGAGACGATGCAGGGCAGGCCCCGGTCGAGTACCGCCAGCGAGGCAGTTTCCTTCACGCGGTGAACCAGCATCTCCAGCACCGGCTGGACGCGGGTGCCGAGATTGGCCTGCTCCAGGGCCGAAGCAGCAATCCGGCAGGCATGCATGGAGAGCCGGTAGCGCATCTCCCGATCCTGCTCGACCCAGCCGGCCTCGATGAGCGTCAGGAGGCGCTGGTAGGCCGTCGGCCGCGACAGTTCCATGGCCGCAGCAACCTCCGGCAGCTTCATTCCTCGCGGGCTTGCGGCAAGCGCGTCCAGCACGGCCATCGTCTTGAGAACCGTGGACAGAGGTCTGACGCCGCCCTCTTCCTCTTGTATTCTATTTGAATATACTGTATCCATAACAAATATATTGAACGTCGGATTTGATCGCTGTCAACTGCACCTGACAGCGACGAGGGGGCATTTTGGCCTCTCCAGCCCTTAAGCCATTCAAATATCTGGAAAGTTTTTCTTGATTTTCGTCAGCTTCACCCGCAGGCAAACTGTGCTGAGGCGCAACGCGACGCAGTGAACAACCAATAAGAGCATTATGGGCGGGTAAGCATCCCTGGTGATGAAGGCCCGACTCCGTCTTGCCACCCTCGACAACCAGCCTGGCGAGGCTGAGGCAACACGCGAAAACCCTGCGCGAAAACCCACCAGCACAGAACGGCCGGTAGAAATTTCCGGGAAAAGGCGGCAAAGGTGAAGCCGCCGCTCCAACCGATGTCGAGGTCGAGATTCCCGCCTGATCTTTCAGGCGCGTCACCGAATGCGCTTCTATTATGCAACCAGGAAGAGATGGCCGTCGCCCGCTTCCAGGTAGCGGCGCTGCGGCGGCACGTAGTCGGCCGCGCGGAACGGGCTCCTGATTTCGTCGTTCGAGATCCGTCGCGTCTGCCGGCGAGCGGGGTCGGCGATCGGTACGGCTGCCATCAGGCGCTTCGTGTAATCGTGCTGCGGATTTTCGAAGACGGCTTGCCGTGGGCCGATTTCGACGATCTCGCCGAGATACATAACCGCGACGCGATGGCTGATCCGTTCCACCACTGCCATGTCGTGGCTGATGAAGAGATAGCCGAGGCCGTATTTCTCCTGCAGGTCGAGCATCAGGTTGATGACCTGCGCCTTGACCGACACATCGAGAGCCGAAACGGATTCGTCGGCGATGATCAGCTTGGGTTCGAGGGCAAGTGCGCGGGCGATGCAGACGCGCTGGCGCTGGCCACCGGAGAATTCATGCGGGAAACGGTCCGCCATCGAGGCTGAAAGCCCGACGCGTTCGAGCAACTCGCCCACCCGCTCCTTCGCCTCGGTGGCATTGGCAAGCCCATGCGTGACGATAGGCTCTGCAATCGCATCACCAACACGGATACGCGGATTGAGGCTTTCGAACGGATCCTGAAAGATCATCTGTGCCTCCCGGCGGATGTCCGCCAGTTGCGACTTGCCTGCGCCCAGCACGTTCTTGCCGTCGATCTCGATCGTGCCGGACTTTGCATCCGTCAGCCGGATGATCGAGCGGCCCGTCGTGGACTTGCCGCAGCCGGACTCACCCACCAGCGACAACGTCTCACCCTGCCGCACTTGCAGGGAAACGCCCTCGACGGCATGAATTCGGCCGACTGTCTTGCGCAGGAAACCCTTCTTGATGTCGAAGCGCGTCACCAGGTTGTCGACTTTCAGGATCGGAGCCGCATTGCGCTTCACCGTATCTGCCGTCGGCTTGACAGGCTGGATCTCGCCGCTCGCCATGTCGACCTGCGGGAAGCGCAGTGGCCGATCGAGACCTGTCATCGAACCAAGCTGCGGCACGGCAGAAAGGAGCGCCCGCGTATAAGGATGCTTGGCGCCCGCAAAAATCTCCTGCGTCGTCCCCGTCTCCACCGCATCGCCGCGATACATGACCACGGTGCGGTCGGAGATTTCCGCAACCACGCCCATGTCGTGGGTGATGAAGAGGACCGACATGCCCTCCTCTTCCTGCAACGTCTTGATGAGCTCGAGAATCTGCGCCTGGATGGTGACGTCGAGCGCCGTCGTCGGCTCGTCGGCGATCAGCAGCTTCGGATCGCAGGCGAGCGCGATCGCGATGACCACGCGCTGCCGCATGCCGCCGGAAAAGTTCATCGGATATTCGTTGAGGCGAGATTTCGCCGATGGAATACGGACCTTCTCGAGAAGCCGAACCGCTTCGGCTTCAGCTTGGCCGCGGGACATGCCGCGATGCTGAACGAGAACCTCGGTGATCTGCTGACCGATCTTCAACACCGGATTGAGGCTCGTCATCGGTTCTTGGAAAATCATGCCGATGCGGTTGCCGCGAATCGACTGCATCTCATCGAGCGGCAGGTCGAGCAAGTTTCTCCCCTCGAAGTCGATCCTGCCGGTCACGCGCGAATTGCCAGGCGGCAGAAGTCGCATGATCGACATGGCCGTAACGCTCTTACCCGAGCCCGACTCGCCGACAACGGCAACGGTCTCCCTCGGACCGATATCGAAGCTGACGTCACGCACGACGTTTCGCCATTCGCCGCCGACGCGGAACGAGGTATTGAGGTTGGAAATCGAAAGTATGGGATTGGACATGGCTCAGCCCTCCCGCCGAGGATTGAGGATGTCGCGCAGGCTGTCGCCGATCAGGTTGATCGCGACGATGAGCAACAGAAGGACGAGGCCGGGAAAGAAGCTGATCCAGTAGTCGCCGGACAGCAGATATTCGAACCCGTTCGAGATCAGAAGGCCGAGAGACGGCTCGGTAACCGGCAGGCCGATGCCGAGGAAGGAAAGCGTAGCCTCGAGCATGATCGCATAGGCGACACGCATGGTCGCGACGACGATCAGCGGCGGCAGGCAGTTCGGCAGGATATGCCGGAAGAGAATGCGCCGGTCGGGAAGCGCCATCGAGCGGGCGGCATCGACATAGGCGCGTTTGCGTTCCACCAGTGCCGAGCCGCGGATCGTGCGGGCATAATAGGCCCACTGGGTGACGATCAGCGCCAGGATGATCTTATCGACGCCCTGCCCCAGGATGGCAAGGAAGATCAAGGCGATCAGGATCGCGGGGAAGCTGAGCTGGATATCGACGACGCGCATCAGGAAGGAATCGAGCCTGCCGCCGGCGTAGGCGCTGACAAGGCCGATCGAGGCGCCAATCACCAGTGCGATCGCTGCGCTGGAGATGCCCACAAGGATACTGGTGCGCAAGCCATAGAGGATGGCGCTCAGGAGGTCACGGCCCTGGTCGTCGGTGCCGATCAGATAGACCATGCCGCTCATGCTCGCAGAGCCCGGCGGCAGCCGGCCGTCGAGAATATCGAGCTGTGACAGATCGTAGGGATTCTGCGGTGCGATTACCGGCGCGAAGACTGCGGCGAGAATGAAGACCAGCACCAGAAGGATGCCGGCGAGCGCCAGCCTGTCGTTCAGAAGGGCGGAAATCGTCTGGCGGAACGGCGACCGCGAGCGGTGCGCCTGACCGCTGCCGACATGTACCGAGCTTGCGGCGTTTGTGTCCTGGCTCATCACGAATTCCCTTCAAGACGAACGCGCGGGTCGACGACCGAATAGAGGATGTCGACGAAAAGGTTGATGACGCTGAACATCACGACCGTGATCATCAGGTAGGCGAGGATGACGGGCCGATCGAGGACGGCGATGGCGTCGATGATCAGCTTGCCCATGCCCGGCCAGGCGAAGATGGTTTCGGTAACGACGGCGAAGGCGATCAGCGAACCGAGTTCCAGGCCGATCACGGTGATCAGCGGAATGAGCGTGTTCTTCAGCACGTGGACGAGAACGATGTGACGTTCCGGCAGGCCCTTGGCGCGGGCGAAACGCACGAAGTCGAGCTGCATCGTCTCCAGCACACCGGCGCGGGTCAGGCGGATGATCAGCGATATCTTGAACAGTGCAAGGTTCAGCGCCGGCAGAAGAAGATGGGACAGGCCATCCAGCGTGAAGAGGCTGATGGGGACGCCGAAAACCGACACCGTATCACCTCGCCCGGATGACGGCAGCCAGCCGAGCTTGACGCTGAACAGCATGACCATCACGAGGCCGATCCAGAAGGTCGGCAGGCTGAAACCGAGGATCGAGAAGGTCATGACCGATTTGGAAACGAGACTTTTTGGCTTCAGGCCGGCATAGACGCCGAGTGGAATGCCGAAAACAAGCCCGATCACCAGAGCGACAAAGGCAAGTTCCAACGTCGCCGGCATACGGTTAAGGATCAGCGTCAGCGCCGGCTGGTTGAAGACGAATGAATTGCCGAGATCGCCGGAGAGCGCGCGGGTCAGGAATAGCCAGTATTGTTCCCAGACCGGCTTGTCGAGGCCGAACGACTGGATGACCTGCAGGCGCTCGGTCGGCGTGGCAGTCGGACTGAGCAGGACGTCGACCGGATTGCCGACGAGATAGAGGCCCACGAAGACCAGAACCGACATGACGAATAGCGTCAGAACCGTTTGGATCGATCGGCTTAAAAGATAACCGCTCATAGATTCAACCTCCCGGTAATTTGGGACCGGGCGCGACACTTCCGTAAAGCGAGATGCGCTCGATCAGCAGATTGATGAACCCGGCCTCGTCGACGTCAGTCACCACGGTGGCGTTCGGGACATAGCCCATCTTTTGGTTAAAATCGGCATAGGTATAACCCAACGTGAGGCCGGTTACCTGGGTGCCGACGGTAGCCCTGAGGCTCGTGAAAAGTTCAGGCTTGATCAGCCACGCGATCGTCGTCGCGTCATGAATAGGCCCGCCCGGGCGTCCGAAGCGTTTGATATCGCTGCGATCGAAGGCCGAGAAGAGATTGTAGAGCGCGCCGCCCGCGCGGCCGCCCCTGTCTCGAAAGCTCTCGAAATGCTGTGCCGTGAACAGGGCCAGGAAGGTCATGTCGAGCGGCATCACCACGATCGGGACGCCGGAACGATAGACGATTTCGGCCGCGTGGGGATCTGCGTAGATGTTGAATTCGGCCCATGGCGTGCGGTGACCGAGCGCCGTGAATGCGCCTCCCATGGAGACGATCTGGCGGATTCCGCGCGCCACGTCCGGATGCTGGATCAGGGCGAGCGCGATATTGGTCATCGGTCCCATCGCGCAGATTGTGATCGGATCACCGGCCTCAGCCGCCTCGCGTGCCGACCTCACGATGAACTGCACCGCATGTGCGTCCGAAGGGACGATACTGCTGCGGGCGACGAGTTCATCGCTAAACGCACCGATCCTGGCATATTTGCCGAAGACCTGATCGCGAACCAGCGGACCTGCAGCGCCCGCATGAACCGGCACATCGATGCGTCCCGATACGCCGACAATCTTGCAGGCATTGGTCACCGTATCCTTCAACGGGACGTTTCCGGCAACGATCGACAGGCCGAGCACGTCGATCTCCGGCGATGCCAGTGCCATGAGGATGGCCGCCGCATCGTCAACGCCGGGGTCCGCATCGATGATGATCCGGGTGCGGCTCATGCGACGGCCTTTTCGGCATAACGTGATAGACGCTCCAGGAAGAAGGCGATCACGCCTTCCGCATCGACCCTGGTGACGATGTCCGCATTGGGCTCCTGGCCACTCTTGCCGTACCAGTCGGCAACGGTCTGGCCCATGCACAGCTCGCTTTCGTACTCGACGAACACACGGGCGCGCTCGGTCTTAAAGAGGTGCGGCGCCAGCAGATAGGCGATCACCAGCGGATCATGGAGCGGACCGCCGCGCGAGCCGTAACGGCGCACGTCGTTGCGATCCCAGAACGCCATCAGTTCCGCAAGCGTTTCGGAGATCCGGCCGCTGACACTCGAGAACTGCGCGACGTGCTCCGGCTTGAGCATCACCTGATGCGTCGCATCGAGCGCCAGCGCGACGATCGGGATGCCGTTCGAAAAGACGACATGCGCGGCATGCGGATCGGCCAGCACGTTGAATTCCGCCGTCATCGTCCGGTTGCCGGGCTCGCGATAGGCGCCACCCATCATGACGATGCGCTCGATGCCCTCGGCGATCTGCGGGCTCATCCGCAACGCCACCGCGACATTGGTCATCGGTCCGAGGCAACAGATGGTGATGCGCTTCCGCAGGGCTGCTGCGGCAATCAGCGTGTCGATCAGAAAATCGACGGCGGACTTCTTTTCAACCGCCTTCACCGGATCCGGCAGCACCGTATTCCCAAGCCCGGTCTGGCCATGGAACTGGCCGTAGATCGGCTCGCGAAACATGGGGCGGAAACAGCCGGCATAGACCGGAATCTCCGTTCTTCGTCCGAGTTCGCAGACCTGAAGGGCATTCCGCACGGTGCGCTCCAGCGGCTGGTTGCCGCAAACGGGCGTGACGCCCAGGATATCGAGTTCCGGTGAAACGAAAGCGGTCAGGAGCGCGATCGTATCATCGATCCCCGGATCGCAGTCAACGATGATCGGAATGGGAGTCATTTCGAAATTGCCTTTGAATTGTCAGTCGCATGCCGGTGCTCAGAGCGCGCCGACATCACGCAGAACCGCACCGATCTCGGCACGGGCAGCCTCGCTGAGCGGCATCTGTGGCGCCATCGGCGCACCAACCGGAAAACCCTGGAGTCCGAGCGCCGTCTTGATGCAGGCGGCGATCGAATATTTCGCGAATAGCTCGTTGACGCGCCAAAGCGGGCGCTGCAGTTCCATGGCTTTGGCCCAGTCCCCCGCCTTCGCAGCTTCATAAAGTGCAATGCTCTGCCGCGGCACGACACAGGCGGGACCGGCCATCCAGCCGACTCCGCCGATCATCATCACGCAGGCCGGAATATGTGCGGAGGCGGCAAACACCTCCATCCGGCCGCGGGTCCGCTCGATGATGGAGAGAAGACGCCCCGTATTCGTCGAGGCATCCTTGATATAGCGGATGTTTTCGACATGGCTCAGCCGCTCGATGACCGGTAGGGTCAGGTCCGAACGCTGGAACTGCGGATTGGTGTAGAGCACCACCGGCCGACCTCGGGCGGCCTTGGCGATCGCCGTGAAATAGGCTTCGACGCCGTCATCGCTGATCGGGAAATAGGCTTCGAGGATAGCCAGTATGCCGTCAGCGCCCGCCTCGACCATGTATTCCGTCTGCGCGACGGCATCGCTGGTCGACGTAGACGCCACGCCGGCGACGACGGGAACCCGACCGCGATTGGCCGAGATCACCGTGCCGACGACGTGGCGCCGCTGCTCTTGGGAGAGATAGGCAAATTCACCGGTGCTGCCGAGTGGCGTCAGGCCATGGACGCCCTGTCCGATCAGGTGATCCACCAGGTCGGTCAGCACGCCCTCCATGACCGCACCCGACTGGTCGATGGGCGAAACAAGGTAGGGAAAAACGCCGCCGAAAGACATGATGGATCGCCTCTGCCGCGGTCAGTTCTGCTTCACGTAATAAGGAAGCGTGTAGCCATCCGAACGGCCCTCATAGGAAAGGTCCTTATTAACCGCCCACGTATTGGCGAGATAAAAGACCGGGATGACGCCAAGGTCGGTCATGGCGATCTCGGTCGCCTTCTTCAGAAGCTCTTCCCGCTTGGCATCGTCCAGCGTGCCGCGAGCCTCGTTCAGCGCCTTGTCGAACTCAGGATTGGAGTAACGGCCACGATTTCCCTGGCCGGCCTTCTCGCCGTAGGTTTCGAGAATGGGGCCGAGCACGCCGGAGGCTTCGCCGGTTTCGACCGCGGCGCCGCCCATGATGAAGCTGAACTCCAGATTGGAAGCGCGGGTGAAGTAGACGCTGCCCGGCAGCGTCACGACTTCCGTCTTGATGCCGATGCGGCTGAAGAACTGGCCAATCGCTTGCGCGACCTTGGAATCGTTCGGATAGCGGTCGTTGGAGGCGTGGAAGGTCAGCGAAAAGCCGTCCGGATAACCGGCATCGGCCAAAAGCTGCTTGGCCTTGTTTGGGTCGTAGGGGTCGACCTTGATGGCGGGGTCATAGCCGAAATAGCCTTCCGGAACGACCTGACCGGCCGGCACCCCCTGCCCGTCCATGATGCGGTCGACCAGCGCTTCGCGGTTGATCGACAACGAGAGCGCGCGGCGCACTTCCGGCTTCAAAAGCGGGTTCTTGCCGTCAGGCCCTTTTGCGAAAGGCGATTCCTCGCGGCCCTGGTCCATGTGCAGGTACATGATCCGGTTGCCGGCGACATTGACGACTTTCAGCTTGTCGGATGCCTGGAGCTTGCGCGTGTCGGCGGTCGGAATGCTTTCGATCATATCGACATCGCCGGAAAGCATGGCGGCAACACGGGCGCTGGCATTCTTGAACACCCGGAACGTCACCTTGTCCCAGGCCGCCTTCTCGCCCCAGTAATCGTCGTTGCGCGCGACGACGATATTGTCGTCCGGCGTCCAGGAGACGAATTTGAACGGGCCGGTGCCGATGACGCCCTTGCCGGAATTCATCTCCTCCGTTGTCGTCTTTTCCATTTCGGCCGGAAGGATGGCGATGCGGCTCAGGTTGTTGAGCAGAAGCGGCGTCGGGCCATCGGTCTTGATGCGGACCGTCAGCGGATCGACGGCGGTGATCTCGGTGATCGCCTTCACATAGGCAGCAAACGAACTCGGGCTGTTCTTGGAAGCCAGAGGGACGCGCTTGATGCTGGCAACGACGTCCTCGGCAGTGAAGTCGCTGCCGTCGTGGAACTTGACACCCGGGCGCAGCTTGAACTCCCAGGTCGTGTCGTCGATCGTTTTCCAGGACGTGGCAAGCGCCGGCTGAATCTGCTGTTTCGCATCCTGATTGACGAGGCCGTCGAAGATATTGCGCGCCATCGCGCTGTTCGGGCCGACGACGTAGAACTGCGGATCCATGGACGTGGTCGATGCGGCCAATCCGACCGTCAGGTCTGCGGCATGGCCTGCAAACGGTACGGAAAAAACGGACGCTGCCAATGCGGCTGCGATCGTAAGGAATTTCATGTTGGAGCTCCTCCGGGTGTTTCCGAAATCCGCACTCTCCCTGCGGATTGGAAACGCAGTTAAAGCGTCCGCAAGCAAAAGAAAAATTGCATTTCGTGTTCAGTTCATGCCCTAATGTTATGGAAAGGGTATGCACATGCGATTGAAACCACGACAGGTCGAAGCTTTCAGGAGCGTAATGATGACCGGCGGCATCACCGCGGCCGCCGACGCCATGAACGTGACGCAGCCTGCCGTCAGCCGCCTCATCCGCGATCTGGAGGAAATCGTCCAGATCACGTTATTCGAACGGGTCGGGGCACGGCTCGTACCAACTGCCGAGGCAACCCAGCTCTTCCGCGAAGTCGAGCGGCTTTATCTCGGCCTAGACCAGATCGCCCAGGCGGCTGACGATATCCGCCGACACAAGAACATCGTGCTCAGGATCGCAAGCGTCACCTCGCTGGTCCGGCCCTTCCTGCATCAGGCAATCATCGACGTCGTGGGAAACCGCCTAGACATCCCGCTAGTGATCGATGTCGAGAACAGCCGGCATATTTGGGACATGGTCGACAAGAACCGCTACGATCTCGGCTTCGTCTTCAGCTCCCCTCGCATGGCGGACAAGAATGCGGTCCTGCTGCATGGCTCCTCTGCTGTCGCCGCAATGGCGCCAGACCACCGGTTGGCCTCGCGGAAAATCATCACGCCCGCCGACCTTATGGACGAACGCGTCCTGATCCCGGGCCGCAATTCTCCATTGAGGCTCGCGCTGGACCGCGCGTTTTCCAGGGAAGACCACCAGCCGGCAAGCACGATGGAAACCTCCATGCTGAACTGCTGCCATTTCGCAGCATCCGGAATAGGGATAGGCATCGTCGACCGTACGAGCCTTCACTCCGCGGGGGCCAAAGTCGTCGCCATCCCGTTCGAGCCGAGAATCGACGTCTCTTATTTCGCGATTCGTCCTTCAGGTGGTCAGCGCATTCCCGTGCTGGATGATATAGTGAAACGGGTGCGCGAACTGATGGAGCGGCCCTTCAACAACCCGGTTGACCCTATGTTTAACCCTCCCACATGAAAGTAACTGGGGCCTGAGGCACGGTTATCTGCCTCTCTGGTCGCAGCGATCATGCCACCACCTCATCGGATGCACATCCTCTCCTGCCTCCGGGCCGAGCATTGTGTTCGAAACTCCACGCCTCATCGGCCTTCCGACCAGCCCCGCGATCAACAGGACCAACCGATCCGATTCTGCCGACGCGGAAATCAGCACGAGACTGATCGATATTGTCATTGCCAAGGCAATCCTCCCACTTGACGATCTCTTTTTCAATATTCTATAGAATATGGAATGCAGAGCACGACAAGGGAGGAAATCGTGGAAGGCATGGAGAAGAAGACAAGCGCGGGGAGGAGATTTGTCCTCAAGGGTGTGGCCGGATCGCTGATCCTGGCGGTTATGCCCCTTGCTGCCGCAAATGCGGAAGGCGGGCTGGGCGCAACAGGTAATCCGGTCGAAGTGAAGATCATGGCCAACGAGGCCTTCGCCAACAGCTGGCAGACGATCCTCGTTCCGGAATTCAACAAGGCGTTTCCGAACGTGAAGGTACGCATCGACGGCGTGCCCTATACCGAGCTGCTGGCCAAGATGATGCTCGACGCTACCAGCCCTCAGCCGGAATACGACATTCTTCTGGCGGATGATCCTTGGGTGCCGCAACTCGCGCAGATCGGGGCGCTGAAAGATCTCAAGAGCGACGAGATCTCGGCCATGACCGACAAGGGCTACGACTGGGACGACTTCAATGCCGCACCGCTGGCGGCCGGCGAGTGGAACGGAAAGCAATATGCAGTGCCGGTCCGTTCCAACATGCTGCTGATGTTCTACAACCGCGCGCTCTACGAAAAGGCCGGCGTGCCGGAACCGACGCCACAGATCACCTGGGACCAGTTCTTCGCCAACGCGCCGAAGCTGGTTCAGGATACCAATGGCGACGGTAAGCCGGACTCCTGGGCGATTGACACCTATTTCGTACGCGAACCGCTGACCCCTACAATCTGGCAGTCGATCCTCAACTCGAACGGCGGCGCGCTGCTGGATGCATCCGGTGCCCCGGCTTTCGCCAACCAGGTTGGATCCAAGTCGCTGGAAATGCACAAGCGCCTGCTGGAGTTCGCACCACCCGGCGCGCTGGGCCACGGCTTCTCGGAGTCACTTCAGGCCTTCCGCCAGGGTATCGTCGCCAACATGATCACCTGGGGTAGCGTCTACAAGGCGACCGCCGTCGACAAGCAGTCGACCACGCTTACGGTGGAGGATGTCGGCGTGCAGGTCCTGCCGGTCGGCAGTACCAGTGCCGGCACGCACCGTGGCATCTGGATCGCCGGCGTCAGCAGCAAAACGGAGAAGCTCGATGCATCCTGGGCCTTCGTCCAGTGGCTGACCTCAAAGCAGGGCGAAAGCATCAACGCCTCGATGGTCGGTTCCTTCCCCGCGCGCAAGTCCACACTGGCGAGCGAGCCGTCCGAGGCATGGCTGAAGCCGATCTACAAGACCCTCCAGAACGCCTATGACGTCGCCGCCACAGGCAAGATGTGGCGCATCCGCAACCCGAAATCGGATGCGGCGCAGCAGATCCTGGCGGACGAGATCGCCCGCGGCCTTGCCGGACAGGCCTCTCCCGAGGAAGCCTTGAAGACGGCTGCCGGCAAGATTGCCAAGGTCCTCAAATAAGAACCGGGCCCTACCGCATGGGTGCTGCCCCAGCACCCATGCGTTCGCCGCCGGTGAAACGCCTGACGGCCGTATTTCCAGGAAGACCGGCCCGCCTCGCGGACCGGACAGCCAATCCCGTGTCGATGCTTTCGGCATCGCATATCCGGGCGGCACCTGCCGCACCCGAACTGACCGAGGAACATGATGCCAACGAAAGCGATTGTAAGCGAAGTCAGGACCCTGTCCTGCAGCAACTCCTGGCGCAACTACCATTTCCTGAAGATCACGACCGAAGACGGGATCGTCGGCTGGAGCGAATTCGATGAATATTTCGGCTCGCCCGCGGTATCGGCGGTGATCAACGAAATCTCCGGTCGCATGATCGGCAAGAGCGCGATGCATCACGAGCATATCCGCGAGGATCTGCGCAATGTCACTCGGCCGGGTTCCGGCGGCGTAGTCGGTCAGGCGCTCGGTGCGATCGAGAACGCGCTTCTCGATATCAAGGCCAAGGCGCTGGAGGTGCCTTGCCATGTCCTGCTTGGCGGCAAGGTGCGTGACAAGATCCGGGTCTATTGGTCCCATTGCGTATCCTACCGCACCCGCACGCAGCATTATTCGCCCGGCATCACAGATATCTCGGGCGTCGAGCAGATTGCCCGCGAGGTCGGAGAAAAAGGTTTCACCGCCCTTAAGACCAACATCTTCCATTATGATGCGCGCGATCGCATCGAAGGCTGGTCGCCGGGCTTCGGCCGTCCCTATGAGACAAGCCGCAACGTCGAACGCAAGACACTCAAGGATTTGCGTCGGCATCTCGAGGTCATGCGTGCGGAAGCAGGCCCCGACATCGACATGCTGCTCGACCTCAATTTCAACGCGAAGACCGATGGATACGTGAAGATCCTGCGTGAAATCGCCGATCTCGACCTGTTCTGGGTGGAGATCGACACGCTGGACCCGAAGGCGCTCGCCTATATCCGTTCGCAGAGCCGGCACCCTATCGCTTCCTGCGAGACGTTGATCGGTCTCCAACAGTTCCTGCCATTCTTCCGCGAAGGCGCAATCGACGTCGCCATCATCGATACCCCGTGGAACGGCGTCTGGCAGTCGATGAAGATCGCGGCCGCGGCGGAAGCCTACGAGACCAATGTTGCTTGCCACAATTTCTATGGCCACCTCTGCACGATGATGAATGCGCATTTCTGCGCGGCAGTACCCAATCTCACGATCATGGAGACCGATATCGACCGCGTCGCCTGGGACCAGGAACTCTTCACCCATGTTCCGGAATACAAGGACGGCCATCTCATCCTCCCCGACCGTCCAGGCTGGGGCACGGAGCCCATCGAAGAGATGCTTGCGAAATATCCCCCTATCCCGGCCGCGGGCATGTGGAAGCGTACCGAGCCGTCGAAGCTTTCGATATGATGGTTAGCGAGCGAGCGGCGGGAGGCGCATGCTTCAATCATGAATGAAACTGTGGATGTCCTCATCATCGGCGCGGGCGCGTCCGGAGCGGCGGTGGCCTGGAGCCTCGCCGAGACGAAGATGCGCATCCTCTGCCTGGAACAGGGGGACTGGCAGAAACCGTCCGGCTATCCAAGCGCCGGACGGGATTGGGAGGCGCGGCTTTCGGAAGATTTCGCGATCAGCCCGAACCGCCGGAGACTTGCCGCAGATTATCCCATCAACGACGACGATTCGCCGATCAAGATCGCCAATTTCAACGGCGTCGGCGGGGGCACCATTCTCTACGCCGGGCATTATCCGCGGCTCCACCCCTCCGATTTCAAGGTTCGCAGCCTCGACGGCATCGCCGAGGACTGGCCGATCGACTATGACACGCTGGAACCCTTCTATGCCTTGAACGACCGCATGATGGGCATATCCAGCCTTTTGGGCGACCCGGCCTACCCGCCCAAAGAGGCGGTGATGCCGCCGATCCCGATGGGCCGTACCGGCCAGACGCTCGGCAAGGCGATGAACAGACTCGGATGGCACTGGTGGCCGTCCGATGCCGCGATCGTCACACGGGAATACGAGGGACGCGCGCCCTGCATCAATCTCGGCCAATGCGGGTCCGGTTGCGCACAGGGCGCCAAGGGCAGCACCGACGTCACCTATTGGCCGGAGGCGATCCGCGCACGCATCGAACTCAGAAGCCGCTGTCGAGTCAGCCGCATCGAGACAAACGAGGCGGGCATGGCAACTGGCGCGTATTATTTCGATGCGGACGGCAAGGAGATTTTCCAACCGGCCGAGATCGTCATCATGGCCGGCAACGGCATAGGCACGCCGCGCATACTCTTGAACTCGGCATCGGACCGCTTTCCAAACGGTCTCGCCAATTCCAGCGGGCTCGTCGGCAAGAACCTGATGCTGCATCCCTATGCACAGATCCGCGGCCATTTCGACCAGCCGATGGACGGGCATCGCGGTTCGCCGATCTGCACCTGGAGCCACGAATTCTACGAGACCGACCGCTCGCGCGGCTTCGTGCGCGGCTATTGTTACCAGTTCTCGCGCGGCACCGGCCCGGTGCGTGCGGCGATCAACGGCATGGCAGATGGCCTCATTCCCTGGGGCGAGGGCCATCACGCCGCCTTCCGCCGGCTGTTCGGCCACAGCGCCGGCATGGTCTCGGTCTGCGAGGACCTGCCGGAGGAAACGAACCGCGTGACGCTCGATCCGGATCTCAAGGATGCCGATGGCATTCCTGCGCCGAAGATTACCTATCGGCTGAGCGACAACTCGCGAAAGATGCTGGATCATTCGGTCGCCCGCGGCATCGAGATCCTGAAGGCTGCCGGCGCGCATGACATCACTACAAAGGCGCCCCTGCCCTATGCCGGCTGGCACCTGATGGGCACGGCCCGCATGGGCGCGGATCCCGAGCGCTCGGTGGTCAACGAATGGGGCCGCAGCCACGACGTGAAGAACCTTTTCATCGTTGACGGCAGCGTGTTCGTTACCTCTGGCGGCGTCAACCCGACATCGACGATCCAAGCGGTGGCACTCTACATCGCCGACCAGATCAAGTCCCGTCTCTACGAGCTTTTCGATTGAACCGACCATGACAGCACTCGAAAAAAACCAGCCAGCGGAAGAGCCATTCGAAGATGCAAGGCAAACACTGCTTGCAATCGTCGGGCATATGATTCCGGCGAGTACGGAATTCGGTCTGCCCGGCGCCGACGATCCGGCGATCTATGCGGACATTCTCCGTTCGGTCGGCCGAGACAAGCCCCTGCTCTCCAAGGCGCTCGATGCTGTCGACGCCTGGGCCGGCGGTCGCCTCGCGACACTGCCGCGCGACCAGCAGGCCGCCCTGCTCGCCGAATTTCGTTCCGCCGAGCCTGAGCTTGCAGGCGTTCTGGAGGCCGTGACGGCGCGCTGCTACTATCGCGACGACCGGGTAATGGCGGCGATCGGCGTAGAGGGGCGTCCGCCCTTTCCGCTCGGCTATGAAGTGGAGGAAGGCGACTGGTCGCTGCTCGATCCTGTACGGGCGCGCGGACCAATCTATCGCGCAGTCGGCGAAGGAGGGCCGCGATCATGATGAAATCCGTACCTCCGGCGAAAACTGACGTCAGTCGATCCCGCTGGCGGGACCAGTTCGGCGACCTGTTCGAACGCTGGTCCTTTCTGATGCCGAGCATCCTGGTGCTGACCGTGATGCTCGCCTATCCGATCTTCTATACGATCGAGATCAGCTTCGCCTCCTTCGACATAGCAACGTTCGGTGCCGGCGAATGGATCGGCTGGGCAAACTACGAGGAGGTGATCGGCGATTACCGCTTCTGGGATTCACTGCAGGTCACGCTGATCTATCTGGTCATCGCATTGCCGCTGCAGGTCACGCTCGGCTTCGGAATCGCCTTCCTTATCAATGCGGAATGGTGGGGCCGCAGTGCGCTGCGCGCCCTGTTCATCATTCCGATGGTCGTGGCGCCGGTGGTTGCCGGTGGCATGTGGCGCATGATCCTTGATCCGCTCTGGGGCATCATGAACTATTGGATGGGACTTGCCGGTATCGGCTCGCTCGATTGGTTCGGCGATCCGAAGCTCGCCATGGCTGCGATCATCATCATCGACACGTGGCGCTGGACCCCGTTCATCGTGCTGATCGCCACTGCCGCCCTGCTGGCACTGCCCAAGGACGTGTTCGAGGCAGCGAAGATCGACGGCGCCAACTGGTGGTCGACATTGTGGTCGGTTGCGGTGCCCCTGCTGGTGCCGATCATCGCGGCGACCTTCGTCATCCGCTGGCTGGGCGCGGTGAAGATGTTCGACATCGTGCTCGCCGCCACCTATGGCGGCCCCGGCAAGGCTACCAACATCATCAATCTCTTCATCTACGAGGAAGCGTTCCGGTCTCTGCGCTTTGCCGAATCCGCCGCCATGGCCGTGATCGTGCTGGTCCTGACCATGGTGCTGACCGGCATCTTCCTGCGCGGCAGCCGCAAATTGGAGGAATTGTTTTGAGCGCCAGGGCCCCGACCGTCTCCTACGATGCCCGCAACACGTTGGGCCACAGGCTCCGCATCCTCGCCGGTATCTTCGTCAGTATCGTCTTCCTGTTTCCGATATACTGGATGGTGCTGACCTCGTTCAAGCAGCAGGTCGACATCTTCACCAATCCGCCGACCTTCTTCTTCGAGCCGACGCTCGCCACTTACATAGAATACATGCGGCGCGCCGACATCGTCAGGCGCATCGTCAACACGATCATCGTCGCCGCCGGCTCGGGCCTGTTGTCCATCGTGGTCGGCACCATGGCCGGCTATGCGCTGGCGCGTATCCGGCTCAGGGGTGCCGGGACGATAGGCCTCATCATCCTCCTGTCGCGCGGCGTGCCGCCCATTGCGCTCGCGGTACCGATGTTTCTGGTCGCGCGTAAACTTGGGCTTACCGACAAGCACATCACGTTGATCCTCGCCTACAGCACCTTCCTCATCCCCTATGTCATGTGGCTGATGCGCGGCTTCTTCCTCGCCCTGCCAAAAGAACTCGAGGAATCGGCCATGATCGACGGATGCTCGCGCTATGGCGCCTTCTTCAAGATCATCCTGCCGATCTCGCTGCCAGGCCTGCTGTCGACCCTCATCTTCAGCATGATCCTCGCCTGGGAAGAACTGCTGTTCGCGCTGGTGCTGACCAACCGCTATGCCTCGACCATTCCAGTCGCCATCGCCGGCATCGCGGGCGACACCGTGAACGGCGCGAACTGGGGGGCGCTCACTGCCGTCGGCACGATCACTGTCGTTCCGGTCGTGATCTTTGCGCTGCTTGTTCAGAAATGGCTTATCAAAGGCTTGGCGGATGGCGCGACGAAGGGATAGATCGCGGTAAGCCTGTGCAACCGCAACTGGATGGATTTCATGCAACAACCGAAGACCTTCACCACCAAGACCGAGCTGGCCCGGCAGCATATCCAGTCCATGGTCCTCTCCGGCAAGGTAGGCCCAGGCGACCGCATCACCACGCGCGAAGTCTCCGACGCGCTCGGCATCAGCGAGACCCCCATCCGGGAGGCCATCCGCAGCCTTGCCTCCGAAGGCTGGCTTGCGGTGCAGAATCATATCGGCGCCGTGGTCCAGGGGCTCAAGGTCGAGCAGATCCGCGAGATCAGCGCGCTGCGCGGCCTGGTTTGCGGTCTGGCCGTGGAACTCGGCGCGGCGAGTTTCGACGAGGAACGGTTGCGCAGGATCGATGAGAATCTCGAGGCGTCGGCCGGGGCGCTCGATGCGGACGATTTCGCACTGTTCGCCGAGAAGAACTACGAATTCCACCAATTGCTCTGCGACAACCCGGAATCGCCATGGTGCAAGCGGCTGCTCGAAAACATGCATGGGCTGATGTCGGCCCAGCGCCATGGCATTCCCCCGCAGCCGGCACGCCTGAGGGAAGCACTGAAGGAGCATACGAAAATCCGCGATCACTTGCGCGGCGGCGACTATGCAGCCGCGGCGGCAATGGTCAATCAACACGAGAAGAACACCGGTGACTTCCTGATCCGGATGATCGAGGAAATGCCGAACGGGGGCCGCAGCCGCCAGACCTGACGGGGGCAGGCACCGCCCCTTTGCGGTGAACAAAGCAAACTATGCCCGGGGAAAGGGCAGGAAATGGGAGGAGTTCCGAATGGGTACGGTGCAAATACGCGAGGTCCGCAAGTCCTATGGCGCGGTCCAGGTTCTGCACGGGATCTCGATCGACATCGAGGACGGCGAATTCGTTGCGCTCGTGGGCCCGTCTGGTTGCGGCAAATCTACCCTGCTCCGGATGATCGCCGGTCTCGAAAGCATCAGCGGTGGCGACATCGCTATCGGTAACCGTGTGGTCAACAACGTAGCGCCGAAAGACCGGGATATCGCCATGGTATTCCAGAACTATGCCCTTTATCCGCACAAGAACGTACGGGACAACATGGGCTTCGCTCTACAGCAGCGCCGCGTACCAAAGCCTGAGATCGCAAAGCGCGTCAACGAGGCAGCTCGGATCCTCGGACTCGAGCATCTGCTGGACCGCAAGCCGCGCCAGCTTTCGGGCGGGCAACGCCAGCGCGTCGCCATGGGCCGCGCGATCGTGCGCGATCCCAACGTTTTCCTGTTCGACGAGCCGCTGTCGAACCTGGATGCCAAGCTGCGCGTGCAGATGCGCTCGGAGATCAAGGAACTGCACCAGCGGCTGAAGACGACGACGATCTACGTCACCCACGACCAGATCGAAGCGATGACGCTCGCCGACCGGGTCGTCGTGATGAACGGCGGCGTCGTGGAACAGGAAGGTCCACCGCTCGAACTCTACGACAGGCCGGCGAGCCTGTTCGTTGCTGCCTTCATCGGCTCGCCGCCGATGAATTTCCTGCAAGGCCAGATCATCGAAGGAAACGGATTGCGGCTTGAAGACAACACCGTGCTCGGTCTTCCGGCGGCCGATCCGAAGCAACGCAGGCAGGTCACCATCGGCGTCAGGCCGGAGCATTTCGTCATCGCCGAAACCGGCTGGCCCGCCACGGTTTCCATCGTCGAGCCGACCGGGTCGGAAACTCAGATCACCGCCCGCCTTGCCGGCCAGCTCATTCGCATACTCGTTCGCGGGCGAACGTCGGCCATGCCCGGCGATGAGATCCGTCTCGCCGTGACACCGGGCGACATCCATTTCTTCGACGCTGCTCCGATACCAGAGCTGGCATCGGCCGAAGACGCCTGACGGCCGAAAGGAGAAGGACATGCGGAAATTGCGGGAATTCTACATCGGCGGCCGCTGGGTGCCGGCTCTGTCGAAGGCCGGACATACGCTGATCGACGCCACCACCGAGCAGCCCTTTGACACTGTGGCGCTTGGCGGGCGCAACGACGTTGACGCCGCGGTCATGGCCGCGAAGCTCGCCTTTCCGGCCTGGGCGGCAAGCGAGCCGGGCGAGCGCATGGCGCTGATCCGACGGATCCGGGAGATATATTCGGAGCGCGTCGAGGATATGGCGCGCGCGATTTCGCAGGAGATGGCCGCGCCGATCGAGCTCGCACGCACGCGACAGGCACCGGCTGCACTTCGCCATATGACCAATTTCCTGGCAGTCATGGAGCATTTCGAATTCGTTCGGCAACTCGGACCCCATGCGCCCGACGACCGTATCCTGATGGAACCGATCGGCGTCGTCGGCATGATCACACCCTGGAACTGGCCGATGAGTCAGGTGGCGTTGAAGGTCGTGCCGGCACTGCTCGCCGGTTGCACCATGGTGCTGAAGCCATCGGAACTTGCCCCGCTTTCCTCCGTCCTGCTCGCCGAGATCATTCATGAGGCGGGCGCCCCGGCCGGCGTCTTCAATCTGATCCAGGGTGATGGCCTGACGGCGGGAGCGCGGTTGGTCGAACATCCCGATGTCGCCATGATCAGCTTCACCGGCTCGACGCGTGCCGGTGCCAGCATCATGAAAGGCGCGGCCGACACTTTCAAGCGCGTGGCGCTGGAGCTCGGTGGCAAGGGTGCAAACCTCATTTTCGCCGATGCGGAGGAGGATGCGGTCGAGCGCGGTGTTCGGCAATGCTTCATCAACAGCGGGCAAAACTGTAATGCTCCGACGCGCATGCTGGTCGAGCGTTCGATCTACGACGAAGCCGTGGAAAAAGCCCGAACAGCGGCACAGTCGATCGCGGTCGGACCCTCGTCGGCGGAAGGGACCCATATGGGTCCCGTAATCTCGGAATGCCAGTTCGACCGGGTGCAGTCGCTGATCGAGACCGGTATCCGCGAAGGCGCGCGCCTCGTCGCCGGCGGTATCGGACGGCCCGCCGGCTTCAATCGGGGCTTCTTTGTACAGCCGACCGTGTTCGCCGACGTTTCCAACGATATGATGATCGCGCGTGAAGAGATTTTCGGCCCAGTGCTCTCGATCCTTCCCTTCTCGGACGAGGAAGATGCCGTGGCCATCGCCAACGACACGCCCTACGGTCTCACGAATTACGTGCAGAGCAGCGACGGCGCCCGGCGCAACCGGCTGGCGCGGCGCCTCCAATCCGGCATGGTGGAGATGAACGGCCAGCCGCGCGGCGCCGGTTCACCTTTCGGTGGCGTCCGCCACTCGGGCGGCGCGCGCGAAGGCGGCGTCTGGGGGCTCGAGGAATACATGGTCGTCAAATCGGTGTCCGGCTGGGCATCCTGACCGCGTCGGGTCGCAAGCTCTTCCGCTCGGATAGAATGGATCAGTGCTGTCAGCGATGGTACCCATGTTCCAGATCACCGCTATTTCGGGAATAGAGATCGACGACCAGCGCGCATCACGCGTTGGTCTGGAAACCGGCCGCCGCAATGACGGCGAAGTGGAAATTCTCCCGGGCCTCGATCATGCGGCCGACATTGTGACGACCGGCGGCGCTCTTTTTCGGAGAAGACGCTTGTCCGGGTAGCGGGAAAAGCACGATGAACTTTTCCGCCTGGTCAATCGGCAACCCGGTTCCCGCCATCCTGCCGACCGTCGGCAGCCGCTCAAAAATTGCCAAGAGACGGCTTTGGTCGCCCTTCGACGACCAAACAAAGAAAAAGCCCGGAAATCCGAGCTTTTTGGGCTGCCTATGGACAGCAACATACGGAATCTTGGTGCCCAGAAGAGGACTCGAACCTCCACGCCTCGCGGCACAGGTACCTGAAACCTGCGCGTCTACCAATTCCGCCATCTGGGCGACGGAGAGCCATGTAAGGGGGTGGCACCTGCCTGTCAACTGGCTTTTTGAAGTTTCCATGTCAGCCGTGGAAAAACCTTTGACGGTTGATCGCTGACGGTCTCAAACCTCGCCGCTCTCTTTCGCCGCACGGTCCACATGGCCGAGATCCCGCTCGGGGTCGATCACATCGCGCACCCGCTGCTTCAATTCCTTCGGTCCGGGAAAACCGCCGTCGCGCTTGCGTTCCCAGATGAGTTCACCATTCAGGCGAATCTCGAAATTGCCGCCGGTGCCGGGGATGAGCGCGACTTCGCCAAGCTGGTCGGCAAAGGTCTGCAGGAGTTCCTGGGCCATCCAGCCAGCCCGCAGCAGCCAATTGCACTGCGTGCAGTAGAGAATGGTAATGCGCGCTTTTTCCATCGGTTTCGCCTTTCCGCCGTTTCAAATCGGCCTCACGATAATGTCACCTTAAATAGTCATGTTTTTGAACGTGCGCATCTCGACAGGAGCAGCTTCCACGTCAATTTGTGACCACGACGCATTGTTCTCTCTGCCACAAGGAGGTCTTCATATGGCTCTTCAAGCCACCACTCGCTCCCGCCTCATCATTCCGGCACTTGCCCCTGTCTATACCTCCGCCCACGAGACCGTCGAGACGATCCTGCGCGTGGTTGCAGGCCTGCTGCTCGTCACGCATGGTTTCGGCAAGATCACCAATCCCTTCGGTACTATCGGCATGGTCGAAGGCCTGGGCTTCTATCCGGGCATCTTCTGGTCACCGCTGCTGGCAGCCACCGAATTCTTCGGCGGCATTCTCGTCACCATCGGCCTTTTCACCCGTCCTGCATCATTCGCGGCCATGATCGTGCTGCTGGTCACCGTTTATTTCCATGGCATCGTGCAGAATCAGGGTTTGATGGGGGCGGAAAAATCCATTCTCTGGGCGGCCATCTTCCTGTTCTTCGCATTTCGCGGCGGCAACAGCCACTCGGTCGACGCCCGTCTTAGCCGCACATTCTGATCTTTCGGGAAAGCTGGGCAGTCCGCTGCTCAGGTCTTCCCTTCGAGCGCCAGCCGGACGACGGTGCCGAGGTCGGCTTCGCCATGGCCGAGTGCGGCGGCCTCCTTGAAGCTCGCATGCGCGGCCTTGATAGCCGGCGTGGCGACACCGAGCCGGCCCGCGAGCCCAAAGACAACGCCCATGTCCTTGAGGACGCCGGAGACGGGAAAGCCCACATTATCGGTCTCGCCGAGGATGACGGGAAGCCGCGAGCGCATCGCCGGGCTCGCAGCCGGGCTGCCGGAGAGGATTTCGATCATCTTGTCGCGCGAAAGCCCCGCCTTGCCGCCAAGCTGGACAGCTTCCTTCATGATCTGCCAGAGCCCCATCAGCATCATGTTGTTGACGAGCTTCGCCGATGCGCCGTCTCCCAGCTTTCCGACGTGATGGATACGATTTGAGAGAACTCCGGCGACCGGCAGGAAGCGCTGGAAATCCTGCTCGGCACCGCCGACGTAAAAACCGACCGTGCCCGCGAGCAGCATTTCCGGTCCGCCGGAAATCGGCGCATCGAGAAGCGATGCCCCTTTCTCCTTTATCCTGACTTCATGGACGCGCAGCGTCTCGGGACTGACCGTGCTCGTGTCGACGATCAGTTTTCCTGCAAGCTCGATGGCAGCGAGTTCGTCGAGCACGGCATGCACGGCGGGATCGTCGAGCAGGGCAAGAACAATGATGTCGGAAGCAGCCGAGAGCGACAGCAGGTCGCTTGCCGCGGCGATCCCGAGTGCCGAGGCCTTTTCCGGCGAAAGACCGCTGCGGGTCCAGCCCGTCACGGAAAAACCCTGCTTTGCAAGGCGTTCCGCCATGGCACCACCCATGCGGCCGAGTCCAACCACGCCGATACGCTCTGTTGTCATATGCACATTCCCACTCTTCCACATCATTTAAGTTAAACAGAACGGGCCGCTCCCGTCTCCCCAATTTTGCATTGCGAAGCGGCGGCTCGACATTTCATGATAGGCTTATCGCACTGCAGGGAGCCAGGAAGCGACATGAGCGAGATATTCGAAGGGGGCTGTTTCTGCGGCAGGATCCGCTACCGCATGCACGGGCGTCCGATGTTCATCCATTGCTGCCACTGTACGGATTGCCAGCGCCAGACCGGTGGAGCTTTCGCCATGAACGCGCTGATCGAGGCAGAGCACATCGAAATCGTCGATGGCGAGCCTGTGCCGGTCGCCATGAAGACCGACAGCGGCCATCCGCACGACATTTACCGCTGTCCCGATTGCCAGATAGCGCTCTGGAGCGACTATGGCCGGCGCAGGTGGATGCTTTTCATCCGCGTATCGACCCTCGACAGACGGACGGAATTCACACCCGATGTCCATATCTTCACCCGCTCGAAAGTGCCCTGGGTCGGATTGCCGGACGATGCCAAGGTCTTCAAGGAATATTACAGCACCAGGGCGCTGTGGCCGCCGGAAAGCCTGGCTCGACGCGAGGCGGCCCGGATCAAGGCCGGTGCGGAACGGTGAAGCAAAAAGCGGGGACGGCAAGGTATGGCGAACGAGCGGGAAAAAATGGCGGCGGGAGACTGGTATTCCTGTCTGGATCCGGTACTCGACGCCCTGCGCAACAACGCGCGGATCGCCTGCCACGCCCACAATACAATGCCGCCTGACCAGCGCGGCACGATAGCGCCGGCCCTGCGGGCTCTTTTCGGCGCGGTTCACGAAACCGTCTTTCTGGAAGCGCCGTTCCATTGCGCCTACGGGTTCAATGTCTTTCTCGATAAGGGCGTTTATCTGAATGCTGGTTGTACGGTCCTCGATACCGCACCGGTCAGGATCGGCGCTCGCACGATGCTCGGCCCTTCCGTACAGCTCTATTGTGCTGACCACCATCGTGATCCAACCCTTCGCGTCCAGGGGCTCGAGATCGCCCGTCCGATCACCTTGGGCTCCGATGTGTGGATCGGCGGCGGCGCGATAATTCTCGGTGGCGTGACGATCGGTGATGGCGCCATTGTCGGCGCGGGCGCGGTCGTCACGCGCGACGTTGCGGCTGGCATCACCGTTGCCGGCAATCCGGCTCGCGCCATCAAGCCGCGCGGCTGATTCCCTTTCTGGTGCACATAAAGATTGGATTCAGCATTTCTTGGTAATTTTCCATTAGCAATTCCTCTCAGGGATTATCGACGGCATTGGGGACGCCGTCTTGGTTGTTTTGCGTACGGGTTTCCAAATGCGTCGTCTGTCGGCTGTACCAGTTCTCTTCTTTGCCTGTTTCGCTCTGGCAGGTTGCGCCTCCAATTCCGGTCCGGAGGACATCGTGGCCGGTGTTGCACCAAGGGAAACGACTGGCTCGATCACCCAGCCGGTAGCGCCCGTTCCATCCGTCAGCGTCGGCAAGACTTCGCGGATCAGTGCCCCACAGGTTCAGCACGAGCCGCAGACGGAAACGCTCGCCTGGTCCGGCTCGATGCCGGCGCCGCAGGCCTTCGTGCAGGAGACGACGGTCGGCATGCCTGTCCCGTCCGAAAGGCCGGTCGCCATGCTGGTGCCCGACAGGTCGGTGGTCGAAGCTCCGCTACAGCGGCGCATGCAGATCTATAGCCGTCGCTTTCGCGACGCCAAGCCGATCAATTTTGGCCGCGTCTCGCCTAAGGACTATGCAGTCCACGGCGTCGATGTCTCTCGCTGGCAGGGTGAGATCGACTGGGGAAAACTCAGGACTCAGGGCGCCAACTTCGCCTATATCAAAGCGACCGACGGAGGCGACCATCTCGATCCGATGTTCAAGACCAATTGGCGGCGAGCCAAAGAGGCAGGTCTGAAGCGCGGCGCCTACCACTTCTTCTACTGGTGCCGTACCGCCGGCGAACAGGCTGACTGGTTCATCCGCAACGTCCCTCGGGATCCCGATGCGCTGCCGCCGGTCATCGACGTGGAATGGAACCACGAATCCAGCTGCAGGCAGCGCCTGTCGCCCAAGCGGGTGCTGGAAAAGATGCAGGTCTTCATGGACAAGCTCGAACGGCATTACGGCCAGCGCCCGATCATCTACACCGCGCCGGACTTCTACAAGGACAACCTGAGGGGCGAATTCCTCGATTATCCTTTCTGGCTACGCGCTGTCGCGCAGCACCCCTCGAAGGTCTATCCGGGCCGCAAATGGCTCTTCTGGCAATATTCCGGCTCCGGCCTGTCGCATGGCGTCGATGGCAAGATCGACCTCAACGTCTTCCACGGCAGCGTGGAACAATGGCACAACTGGATCTCGCCGCGGACGACCCTGGCGCGAAACTAGCCAGGCAAGCGGGACCTGCCGAAACCGGCCCCGCCTGGTCCCTCGGGCTACATCAAAGCCGCGCTTCGAGGATGAGGTTGAACGGTGTCGCCATGGCCCGCCGGAAGTGCGTAAAGCCGGCCTTGTAGAATACCTCCCTCAGCCGCGCCTCACCGGCCTGCGCGCCCAGCACAATGTGGCCGCCATCCGAGATAGCATGCGCGCAGCAGATCGTCGTCGACGCCGCGTAATACAGGCGGGCGACCGGCGAGATATTGTCCTCCACGCGGTCATTGGCGAAAGGTTCCACCAACATGACGGTACCGCCCGGAGCAAGCGTGCGCGCGGCGTGCTTTGCCGCGGCGAGCGGATCGCCCATGTCGTGCAGGCAATCGAAAAAGCAGATCAGGTCGTACCCCTTGCCGGAATAGTTCTCCGCACGCGCCTTTTCGAATGTGACCCGGTCTGCGACGCCGGCCTCCAAAGCGATCTTTCGGGCCTCGGCGACTGACTCCGGATGCGTATCGAAGCCGTGGAAGTGCGATGCCGGGAAGGCTTCCGCCATCAGCACCGTGGAATGGCCGTAGCCACAGCCTATATCCGCCACCAGGGCCCCGCTCTTCAACTTGTCGATTACACCATCGAGCGACGGCAGCCATTCGGGGACAAGGCTCGCCTTGTAGGCGTTGCGGTAAAATGACGCCACGCCGCAATAGAGACGACCGTCGTGGTCGCCCCAGGGGATGCCCGAGCCTGTGCGGAATGCTTCGAGCGCCTTGTCCTCGTCCGCCCACATCGAGGCCGGCACCGCCCAGGCGCCGGCGATGAAGACCGGGCTCTCGTCGTTTGCGAGCACCAGCGCCTGTTCCGGCGTCAGTTCGAAGCTGTCGCTGATCGCGTGATAGGCAATATAGCCGCCGGCGACCTGGGAATTCAGCCACTCGCGCACGTAACGCTCGGCGCAACCGGTACGGGCCGCCAGTTCGCGCGAATTCAGCGGTCCGGCGCCTGCCATGGCCTTGTAGAGGCCCAGGCGGTGGCCGATGCTGATCATGACGCCGCCATAGCCAGCTGACAGATCGCCGATGGCGCGCGAGACGATCGCGTCCAGCTTGGCCGGATCGACCGAATTGGTTGTAAGATAATCCATGTTGCTATCTCCTGTTCGTTCATCGGTTGTGATGATGATCGGAAGATCGCAGATGAAATCCGTGGTCGACAGAGCGGGAAAGTCCAAGATCGGGCCGTTTGCGCCACATCGCAGCTCGGTACAGGCAATAAATGTCGGAGGGAGGGATATGCCGAATGAGGCAGATCGGACACGCTTGAAGCCGCGGCATGTAAGCCTTGTGGCCATTCCCGATGCCGTAGTCTCGACACTGAGCGGCGTCTTCGATGTCATGAACGCATTCTCGGTCCTGCCGCCAGGACTTACAGAGGCACAACCGTTTGAAGTTCAGATCGTCGGGTTGGAAGCAGGCGCATTGATACTTGCAAGTCAAGTGCCAATCACCGTGCAACGGAGCATCGACAGTCTCGATGCCACCGATATCATCATCGTTCCGTCGATCCTGCTTGGTCCCGATGGTTGGCGGAAAGGTCGATATCCGGAGCTGGTCGAATGGGTTCGCAGAATGCATGACCGCGGCGCTCTTCTCTGTTCGGCCTGTTCCGGCATATTTCTGCTTGCCGAGACCGGGCTCTTCGATGGCGCAGAGGCGACCGTTCATTTCGGTTATGCCAGCGCCTTTTCAGCCGCCTTTCCGCATGTGTCGATCCATCCGGAGCGTGTGCTCGTCGTTTCCGGACGGAGAGAGGAACTGATCAGCTCGGGCGCCTCCATGACCTGGCACGACCTCGTGCTCTACCTCATCAGCCGCCATATGGGAGCTGCGCCAGCGCAGACCATAGCGCGTTTTTTTGCGCTTCAATGGCATCAGGACGGGCTCGCGCCCTACATCGTCTTCGAAGGGCGCAATGACCACGGGGACACCGCAATCCAGGTGGCACAGGATTGGGTCGCGACCCACTTCTCCGTAGCCAATCCGCTCGAAGAGATGACCCGGCGGGCCGGTCTCACCGAGCGCACCTTCAAACGGCGCTTCACCCGCGCTACCGGTGTCAGCCCGATGGCCTATGTGCAGCGCCTCAGGATCGAGGATGCCAAGCGCCGCCTGGAGACCACCGACATATCGGTCGATGAGATAAGCTGGCAAGTCGGCTATGAGGAGCCCGCTTTCTTTCGCCGATTGTTCAAGCGCATCACGGGCCTGGCACCCGGTGTCTATCGCCGTCGATTCCGTATTCCGGACTACGCACGGTCTGCGTCGAAGGACTGATCGTTCACTCGCCGCTCCCGGAAAAGTGAATTTCTTGGAACAAATCCTACTCGTCGGCATTGTCTCGAGCGTAGGAGGAAGCAATCATGACTTTTGATCCTAATGACAGACAGCCCGATTACCGTTCCGAGCCGGCCCGAGGCCGGAGCTCCTCGTGGATGGCTTGGGTCGCCGTGATCGCCGTCATCCTTGTCGGCGCCTTTGTATGGTCCCAGATGGGCGGCTCGCCCACCGATACGCAGACTACGTCTTCGACAACACCGCCGGCAGCAACGGAGCCCTCGCCGGCACCGGCACCTGTTACGCCGGGTGCTCCGCCGGCAGACAATGCAACTCCGGCGACCCCGCCAGCAGGTGGTGGTGCGGGTGGCACCGGCTCTCAGCCGTAAGCCGTTTATGCATCAACCAACGGCCGTCCGCCTCTCACGGCGGGCGGCCTCTTGAGGTCAGACGTTCGGAATAGCGTCATCGGACGTCGTGGGCATGAGGCTTGCCTGGGGCCAACGCTCCAGAGCCTGTCGCCCGAATTCGGTCAGCGCATAGACGCCTTTCTCCACCCGTTGGAACCAGCCGTAGTAATTGGCAAGCAGGATCGCACCCGCGTTCGGCGCCGCCACCTTCATGTCCCGGGGACGAAGTGGCCCCTGGACAAGTGCCGCCGCGCAGACGAGCGCCTGCTGGCGATAGGCGGTCATGACCGGTACCTTCGTGCTGCCGCCGATCGCCGGATCACCCCGCCGCCTGCGATGTTCCTTGACGAGACGCGTCCGCCGCTTCGGATTGGTGCGTGGCATGGGTGAGACCGAACTGACGATGACGCTCACCTCGCCTGCATCCGATACGCCGAGCATACCAATGCCGAGGCGGCGGCAGAGATCGCGATACCGCTTGTCGGCCTCGCGACCACGCCCGCTTGCCGAAACCCGCGCAGCAATCCACACCTCATCGGATGTTGCCGCTCGGTCGACCGCCTGAAGAATGAGCTCCAGATTGAAGCGGAGCTTCAGCTCACAAACCACCACGACCGGCGGATCGGTTTCGCTCAAGCCCACCAGATCGCAGCCGCCCACCTCGCCCTTCACTTCGTAGCCGAAGCTTTCCAGAAAGGTTTTGACGGGCGAGTAGAGCGAGGTTTCCATGCTGCGCGGCCAAAGGGAATCAGTCGCAGGAAGCTAGCACGAATGCGATCTATTTGACCGGTTCATCATCGATCGTCAGCCTGGCGCTATGGTTGAGCAGAAAAGCGAGATTTTTCGCCGCTTCCGGCGTCATCCCGCCACTCAGCCGGATCGCCGGACCGTTCATCGGGCCTCCGATAAAAGGAGACATCAGCAGCGTTCCGTCGGCACGAATGTGGATCTGCCTACCCACCCTGCTTTCCGTGAAAGCCGCAGCAGCTTCGACGCTTTCATCCGTCAGGAGAACATCGACCGCACCGCCTGGCGGCACATCGTCCCGGCTCACTTCCGCCCTCGCGACCTTGAGTTCGAGCATCTCGGCCGAGGCGGTCGTGTGGCCCATGAGAGAAATTGCAAGGCCGGTCACGAGCTTTGCCAACATGGAACTTCTCCTACACGCTGCGACATCTCGAGGATTTAGGGCAACCGAGGCGAACGTCATCCTCTCCGGCCGCGAAGTAGCGTGCGGGCCGAGGTCTGCGGTTCCGCCAGATGGTCGGCCTCCAGCGACGAGAACATCCACTCGATGAAAACGCGCACGATCGGTGTGGAGCGCATCGCAGGACGGCAGGCGACATAGAAGGAATCGTTTGCCGCCACGCTCAGGTCGAAGGGAACGACAAGCTCTCCCCGCGCGATCAGGTTGCTGGCTGTGATCGTATCCCCGAGTGCAATCCCCTGCCCGTGCAGGGCGGCTTCCGTCGAAAAACGCGCATCGCCCATGTAATATTGCTGACGGCGAGGCAGGTCTACGGCATCCGCTGCCGCCAACCAGGTATTCCATTCCCGCCCGTCCGCGTCGCCATGCAGCAGGATGTGATCCTCCAGGTCACGCATTGAGCGTAGCGGGCGATTATTCAACAAAGTCGGGCTTGCGACGGGGAAAAGCCGCAGATTGCTCCACAGCCGTGTCCAGACATCAGGCCAGTTGCCATCGCCGTAGAGAATGCAGACGTCGACATCGGGCGAATGCAGTCTGACGGGATCGTTGGATGCGGTGAGCTTCAGCCTGACGCCCGGAAACTGCTCGGTGAAGGAATTGAGGCGCGGCACGATCCAGAAGGAAAGAAGCGCCGGCACGCAGGTGATTGAGAGTTCGCCGGTGGTGGCCGGCCGCTTCATCTGAGCGGTCGCAGCAGCAATCTCACCGAAGGCCTGGGTAACGGCCGGCAGCAGCAGCGCCCCCTCCGAGGTGAGTTTAAGGCGCTTTGCGCCGCGTTCGAAGAGCGGCACATTGAGCGATACCTCCAGCGCCTTGATCTGGTGGCTGACCGCACCATGGGTGACGTTGAGCTCACGCGCGGCAGCCGAAACCGAGCCTCGACGGGCCGTCGCCTCGAAGGCGCGGAGCGGATTGAGGGGCGGCAGGCGGCTCGTCATGCTGAACCTTATTGTTAGTTTTTCTCACATCAACCGCTAGAACAATCTCAATTGCTTTTCCACCCCGTCTCGGCGGATAATGATGAAAACAAGGGCGGCCGCCCAAAAGGAACAAAATTTAGGCTGCGCTCAAACAGTACAGGATAGACGAGGCAATCATGGCATTCGACGGCAAGAAGCTCGAGGAGTTGCGGGCGAAATATCTCGACAGCCAGGGCGGCGAGATATTCGATCCGAAATTTCGCAAGGTGGGCGAAAAGATCTTCAACAAGGCGGGCACCCGCGTAGCCCCCTATGCCGGCATTCCGACCCTTCTTGACGCGCCTTACCTACCCGTTGATGCGGAAAACCCGGATTTCGGCGATCTTCAGGTGGCAATGATCGGCATGCCGATGGACTTGGGCGTTACCAACCGGCCGGGTTCGCGCTTCGGGCCGCGGGCGCTGCGTGCCATCGAGCGCGTCGGCCCCTACAACCACGTCCTGGAATGCGCACCGACCCATGAGCTTCGGGTTGCGGATATCGGCGACGTACCTTTCCGCAGCCGCTATCGGCTGGAGATGAGCCATGACGACATCGAGAAGCGGATCAATCAGATCGTCGATGCCGGACTGCTCCCCCTGTCCGTCGGCGGAGACCATTCGATCACCCATCCGATCCTGAAAGCGGTTGGCAAAAAGGCCCCCGTCGGCCTGATCCATATCGATGCCCATTGCGACACGAGCGGCTTCTTCGACGAGACGAAGTTCCACCATGGCGGCCCGTTCCGCAACGCGGTGCTGGACGGCGTGCTCGACCCGACCCGCACGATCCAGATCGGTATCCGCGGTGCCGCCGAATATCTCTGGGAGTTCTCCTACGAGTCCGGCATGACCGTGATCCATGCCGAGGAAGTGACCAACCTCGGCATTCCGGCGATCATCGAGAAGGCGAGAAAGATCGTCGGCGACGGCCCGACCTATCTCTCTTTCGACATTGACAGCCTCGACCCGAGCTTTGCGCCCGGCACCGGCACGCCGGAGATCGGCGGGCTTACGACCCGTGAAGTGCTGGAACTGATCCGTGGATTGAAGGGCGTTAATATCGTCGGCGGCGACGTGGTCGAGGTGGCGCCGCAATATGACGCGACCAATAACACCGCGCATGCAGGTGCCCAGATGCTATTCGAAATCCTGAGCCTGATGGTCTTCAGCCCTTCCGTGAAGGGCCGGGCTTGACGTAAATTAGATAACAAGAGTGGGAACCCGCCCATGCGGCACCGGACCGGTGGGCACACAAAGGAGAGACATCATGTCTGATATCTTCAATGCCAGGATCGGCCGTCGCACCGTGCTCGGCGCCGGTGTCGCCGGCGCTTCGATGCTTGCCATGCCGGCCGTACTGCGCGCCCAGGACAAGAGCCTGAAGGTCGGCGTCTACGGCGGCTACTTCAAGGATTCATTCGACAAGAATATTTTCCCGGATTTCACAAAGGCGACCGGCATTGCGGTCGAATCGATCGCCGAACCGACAGGTGAGGCGTGGCTCGTACAGCTCGAGCAGGCCGCCAAGGCGGGTGCAGCGCCAGCCGACGTTTCGATGATGTCGCAGGTCGCGATGCTGAAGGGTCAGTCGACGGAACTCTGGGCGCCGCTCGATCTTTCCAAGCTTCCGAACGCTGCAAACCTGATCGAACGCTTCGTCAACAAATATCCGGACGGCCGCGTTGCCGGCATCGGCGCAGTCTCCTGGTACATCACGCTCGTCTCCAACACGGACGTGTTCAAGGACGCACCTACCTCCTGGAGCGCGCTTTGGGAGAAGGACAAGGAAGACAAGCTTGGCCTGCTCGCGCTCGTCTCCAACTCCTTCCTGCTTGAAGTGACGGCGAAAACCTTCATGGGCGGCACGAGCGCGCTCGACACGGACGAAGGCATCATCAAGGCGCTCGAAAAGCTTGCCGAGCTAAAGCCGAACGTCCGGCTGTGGTATCGCGACGAGGCGCAGTTCGAACAGGCGCTGAAATCCGGCGAAATCCCGATGGGCCAGTATTATCACGACGTCACCGGCCTTGCGGTCGCCGACGGTTTCCATGTCCGCTCCACCTTCCCGAAGGAAGGCGGCATCCAGGATAGTGGGTGCTGGGCGCTGTCGCGCGCTTCGCAGAAGACGGAAGAGGCGCATGTCTTCATCGATTACATGTGCCAGCCGGCAATCCAGGCGACGCTTTCCCGCAAAGTCGGCACCTCACCGACTGTCCAGCGCGGCCTCACCGATCTCACCGACCAGGAATTCGCCGCCGTGTCTTCCGATATCGAACCGATCGTCCCGCGCTATGATCTCTACCAGACCAAGTCCGATTTCCTGAACCAGAAGTGGACAGAGATGATTGCAGGGTAAGGCTGTTTGCCCCTCATCCTAACCCTCTTCCCGCTTGCGGGAGAAGGTGGCGGCAGCCGGGATGAGGGGCATAATTAGCCCTGAGTGCTCGCGGTAGAAGCAGCGGAGACCAAATGTCCGGATTGAACCTTCAGCATGTGACGAAGCGGTTCGGCACGTTTACCGCCGTCAGCGACGTCAGCCTCTCCGTGCCGGACGGCACCTTCGTTTGCCTGCTCGGCCCCTCTGGCTGCGGCAAGACCACGCTGATGCGCATGATTGCCGGTCTCGATCTGCCGACCGAAGGCACGATCCAGCTCGGCGGTGCCGATATCACCACCACGCCGACCCACAAGCGCGAACTCGGCATGGTCTTTCAGTCGCTGGCGCTTTTTCCCCACCTCACCGTCGGCGAGAATATCGCCTATTCGCTCCGTATCCGCGGCATCGCGAAGGACACGCAAAAGAAGCGGGTCGAGGAACTCCTGGCGATGATCCATCTGCCGGGTTTCGCCGACCGTTCCGTCAATAAGCTCTCCGGCGGCCAACGACAGCGCGTTGCGATCGCACGCGCCTTGGCCATCTCGCCGAAACTTTTCCTGCTTGATGAGCCGCTTTCGGCGCTCGACGCGAAGCTCCGCGAGGCGATGCAGGTGGAGTTGCGCCAATTGCAGCAGCGGCTCGGCATCACCACCATCGTCGTCACCCATGATCAGCGCGAGGCGATGACCATGGCCGATACGGTCGTGGTGATGAACAAGGGCGAGATTCGCCAGGCCGCCGCTCCCGTCGATATCTACCGCCGTCCGGCCGACAGTTTTGTCGCCGACTTCATCGGCCAGACCAACCTTATCCCCGTCGAGGCCGACAGTGCCGGTCGCGCTAGGGTGCTGGGGCAGGCCGTCGAAGGATTGACGCTACCCGCCGGAACTGCAAAGGGCGTGCTCTCGGTGCGGCCGGAAGACGTGCAGCTCACCACCCCTGGGAATGGCACGATTTCCGGCGCCGTGACCTTTGTCCGCGATCTCGGCGGTGCCATCGAGACCTTCGTGGAAGCAGGCGGCCAGCAGATCATCGCCGTTTCCTCGCCGCGCAGCCGGCCGGAGGTTTCGGTCGGACAGCAGGTCGGCATCCGGCTCGATCCGACGACCAGCGTGGTGCTTGCGAAATGAGACGCGAACCACCGCAGCGCCCTGCCGATTACGGACCGCTTCTCTTCCCGGCGGGCATGCTGACCGTGTTCTTCGTGGTACCCTTCGCCACGATGATTGCCGTCTCCTTCTTCCAGCGGCAACAGGGCGGCTTTTATACGCCGGCCTTCGTCTTCGACAATTACGCCCGGTTCCTGAGCCTGTTCTTCGGCAAGGTGCTCGGCTTCTCGCTGTTTTTAGCGATCGCAGTGGCGGTTGCCTGCGTGGTGGTCGGCATTCCCTTCACCTATCTCCTTTCCCGCTCCAAGCGGAACGTCCAGATCGTCTGGCTGGTAGTGCTCCTCTCCATCCTGTCGCTCTCGGAAGTGATGATCGGCTTCGCCTGGTCGACGCTGTTTTCCCGCACCGCCGGCATCACCAATTTGCTTGTCTGGCTGGGACTGATGGAACAGGCGCAGGCGCTGACGCCAAGCTTTACCGCCGTCATGACCGCCATGGCATACCAGGCCTTTCCCTATACGATCCTTGTGCTTTATCCGGCACTGGTGCGGCTCGACCCGACGCTGACGGAAGCAGCGCGCACGCTCGGCGCCTCGCCCGTCAAGGCATTTTTCACAGTCGTCGTGCCGGCGCTGCGGAATACCATCCTCGCGACGCTGATCATGGTCTTCATCTTCGCGCTCGGCTCCTATCTGCTGCCGCAGCTTCTCGGAAGGCCCCAGCACTGGACACTCTCGGTGCTGATCACCGACCAGGCGATCTACCAGTCGAACATGCCCTTCGCCGCCGCCATGGCCGTATTTCTCGTGCTGGTGTCGCTGGCGCTGGTAGGCCTCGCTTTTTATGCGGGCCGGCAGAAGGAGGCCAAATGACCGCGCTTCGCCGCCTGTTCTTCTTCATCGTCGGCCTGTTCCTCGCCCTGCCGCTGATCGTCGTCGCCGGCGTCTCGGTCAACCAGCGCCAGTCGCTGACCTTTCCGCCGCAGGGCTTTTCGCTCGCCTGGTACGGTCAGATCTTCACCAATCCGGAATGGCGGAACGCGCTGATCGCCTCGCTGACGCTGGCCGCCCTTTCGGCCCTGCTGGCGCTTTTGATCGCGCTGCCGCTCGCCTGGTTCCTGTGGCGGCGCATTGCCCCCTGGGCGAATATTTTCCAGCTTCTCGGCATCGCGCCCTTTACCCTGCCGCCGGTGATCACCGCGCTCGGGATGCTTACCTTCTGGGCGACGACCGGCTTTTACGGCCAGCCCTGGACGGCGGTCATCAGCCACGGCATCTTCTTCGTCACGCTGCCGCTGGTGACATTGTCGCTCGGCTTTTCGGCGATCGACCGCTCGCTGGTGGAAGCGGCCGCCACGATGGGTGCCGATGACAAAATGGTGTTCCGCACTGTCGTGCTGCCGCTGATCCTGCCTTATCTCGTCTCGGGTTATGCCTTCGCCTTCGTCCTGTCGCTCAACGAATACATCGTTGCCTACATGACGGTAGGCTTCACGATGGAAACCTTGCCGATCAAGATCTTCAACGCGCTGCGCTACGGCTATACCCCGACCATGGCCTCGGTGACGGTGCTGTTCCTGGTTGTCGCTGCGGTCGTCTTCGGCCTGGTGGCGCGGTTCGGCGACCTGCCGAAGCTGCTTGGCGCGATGTCGGAAGACAAATAGGGACGAGCCGATGAAAATTGCCGGTTATCAGATGCAGCCGGTCGTCGGCGATGTCGACGCCAATCTGGCGAAGATCAGGGCCGCGGCGGAAAGGGCTGCGGCTCAGGGCGCCGCATTGCTGATCGCACCAGAACTGGCGCTGACCGGTTATGGCGCCGCAGACCGGTTTCCCGATCTCGCCACGCCCGCCCATGGCCTCGTCACGGACCAGCTATCGGAAATCGCTGCAAGGCACCGCATCGCCATCGTTGCCGGCTTTGCCGAAGAGACCCATGAAGCCACCTTCAACAGCGCCTTCTTCACGGACGGCATTGGCCAGACCGCGGTCTACCGCAAGTGCAATCTCTATGGTCCCTATGAGCGGCAATGGTTCGCTCAAGAGGATCGGCGTCAGGTATTCGTCACCCTCGGCGGCGTCAGACTCGGCTTCCTGATCTGCTATGACGTCGAGTTCCCGGAGAATGTCCGCCAGTTGGCAAAGGGCGGGGCCGATCTCGTCGTGGTACCGACGGCGCTGCCGAAGGGCTGGTCCGGTGATTTCATTGCCAACCACATGATCCCGGTCCGTGCTTTCGAGAACCAGGTTTTTGTCGCCTATATCAACCACTCAGGCTCTGACGAATTGTTCGCCTATGCGGGCCTCTCGCGCATTGTCGCGCCGGACGGCAAGCTGCTGGCCGAAGCACCCGCCGAAGGCGAGGCACTGATCATCGCAGACATCAATCCAGCGGCTTACACCCAGTCAAGGGCGGAAAACACCTACCTCGCCGATCTCACTTGATCCTCGACCGATCGGTACAGACACGTCGCAAGTCAATTCGGCCTTCGCCAAACTCCCATTTCTTTGATAATGTTGTATAGCGTTCTACGTGACAGCATTTGGGGGAGTCCATGACACGTATTTTCCGAGCGCCGGCTTTCTACATCCAGGGCCCCGGCAGTCTCGGTTTGCTCGGCGAAAAGGCGGCGACGCTCGGCCGTTCGGTCGTCGCCATCTGCGATGCCGCCGTGTTTCCCCACATTGAAGCCGAACTCGCCAAGACGCTCACCCGGCAGGATATCGCGCCGACGATCATCCTCTTCGATGCGGACGTCACCCATGGAGAGATGGACCGGTTGGCCGAAGAGGTACGCCGCAAAGGCGGCGAAGTGGTGGTCGGCATTGGCGGAGGCCGCACACTCGACGTCTCCAAGGGCGTCGCCCGCCGCACTGGTCTGCCTTTCGTCAGTGTGCCGACGGTCGCCTCTACCGATGCGCCCGCAACGCGCGGCATCGTCATCTATGACGACAACCATGCGATGATCGCCGTCGAGCAGATGGACGACAATCCGGCTTTCGTGATCGTCGATACGGCAATCATTGCCAAGGCCCCTGCCCGGCTCCTGCGCGGCGGCATCGGCGATGCGCTCACCGCCAAATTCGAGGCGGAAGGCGCCTGGAAGGGGACCGGGCTTTCCAAGCACGGCACAAGACCCCTCAAAACCGGCGTGATGCTCGGCGATCTCTGTTATCGCATGCTGCTCGAACATGGGCCGGGGGCCATGCACGTCGCCGGCACCGGCGAAGTGACGCCGGACCTGGAAGCGGTGATCGAAGCCATCCTCTGGCTGAGTGCCGTCGCCTTCGAGAATACGGGGCTCTCTGTCGCCCATGCGGTCGCGACCGAACTCGGCGCCATCGAGCCGGTGCGCAAGCAGTCGCTGCATGGCGAACATGCGGCCTATGGCACGCTGGTCCAGGCGATCGCCGAGGATCGTTCGGAATGTGAGCTCGAAACGCTGTTTTCCTTCTACGACGAGATCGGCATGCCGCGCAGGCTCGCCGATCTCGGGTTGCCGGCAGTGGATGACGCTGCGATCGAAAGCCTCGCTCGCGCCTGCGCGAAAAGCCCGTTCCTGATCAACCAGGAACATGGACTCGATGCGGATGATCTCGCAGCCGCGTTCCGGGCTGTGGAAAACCACAGTTGAAGCAGGCTCGACCTCATTCGAATATAAGGATAATCATCTGGGAACATGAGGGATTTAGAATGGCATCAGATAAAGGAAAGCCAGCCGAGGAGTGGACCCAGCGCCGCATTCAGTCGATCGAGGTCGGCTTCCAGGTGATCCGCGCCATGGAGGCGGCCAACGGTCCGCTGCCGTTGCGGGACATCGCTGCTGCTGCCGGCATGCCGCCCTCCAAGGCGCATCTCTACCTCGTCAGCTTCGTCAAGGAAGGCGTTGCCTTCCAGGATCCCGTCACCGGCCATTACGGGCTCGGGCGTTTTGCGATCCAGCTCGGCCTGTCGGCCATCCGGCAGCTCGATGTCGTGGAACTCGCCCGCGAAGAACTGGCCACGCTGCAGCGGGCGACCGGCTTTGCGACGTACCTCTCGCTCTGGGGCGATCGCGGTCCGGGCATCGTCTCCAAGGTCGACGGCCAACGGCAGGGGTCGCTCGCCGTGCGTCTTGGCTATGTCCTGCCGCTCCTGACCTCCGCGACCGGCCAGGTCTTCCTCACTTATCTCGATGAGAGCGAGACTGCCGCGGTACGGCAGGACGAGATCGCCGCCGCCAAGCGGGATCATTCTGAAGAGACTGCTTCGCTCGCCCCCCGCGTCACGACGGTGAAGGATATCCAGAAGATCGTCGAGACCGTACGCCGCCAAGGCTATGCGATGACGGTCAACAGCATCAATTCGAGTTTCGCCGCCATCGCTGCGCCGGTCTTCGACTATAGCAGCCGCATCGTCGCGACCATGACCGTTCTTGGGTCCGACAAGCAGCTCTCTGGCCCTCGGAAAAAGCAGACGCTTGAGGCGCTGCTGACGGCAACACACCGGCTTTCCGAACGGCTCGGCGCCTCCAGCCGCAGCGTGAAGGGCAAGGAAAGCGAAACGCCGGTGGCGGCGAAGCCGATAAAGGCGAGGAGCACGGCGGGGCGATAGTTCGTTGTCCTAATAGCCATACCCTTGTTTCCGGAACTGTTGAGAGGAAGCCCCGCCTTCTGTCATTTTCAGTGACATCTCCCTCAGGGGAGAAACCGCATTGGGTCTGCCGTACCGCTTCTTCCTCCAGTCATCGTCATCAATTGACGCCCTCAAAATAATTAGTATACCTTACGATCTATGGTCTGAGGAAACCATAGGGAGGATTCTATGCACGAGATCGATGCAGCCACCGTCGCAAAACGCGAGGAATTCTACGGGCGTCTGAAGCCACATAACATGGCGCCGCTCTGGGAAGTGATGAAGGGCATGCTGCCGCTGGAGCCGAAATCGAGGGCCGAAGCGCATCGCTGGCGCTATGACGATATCCGTCCGCTGATCCTGGAATCCGGCAGCCTGCTGACGGCGGAAGAGGCCGAACGCCGCGTGCTGATCCTCGAAAACCCCGCCTTCCCCGGCCAGTCGCGCGCCACCTCGACGCTTTATGCCGGCATCCAGATCATCATGCCGGGCGAAGTGGCCCCTGCCCACCGTCACACGCCGTCGGCGCTGCGCTTCATGCTGGAAGGCTCCGGCGCCTATACGTCGGTCGGCGGCGAGCGCACCCGCATGGCCTTCGGCGATTTCGTCATTACGCCGGTCTGGGCCTGGCACGACCACGGCAATGACGGCTCCGACCCGGCCGCCTGGCTGGACGGTCTCGACGTCCCGATGATCGCCTTCTTCGAAGCGGTCTTCCGCGAGGACTACAACGACGCCGAACAGGAGATCCTCCGACCGGAAGGCGATTCGCTCTTCCGTTTCGGTTCCGGCATGCTGCCGATCGGAGGTGCCAGCCCCTACGGCCAGACGACGCCGATCTTCAACTATCCCTACGAACGCAGCCGCGAGGCTCTTTACAGGTCTTCGCGCGGCGAGAAGATCGACGCCCATATCGGCACGACGCTGCGCTACGCCAATCCGCTCGACGGCGGCTGGACCATGCCGACCATGTCGGCCTGGCTGAGCCACTTCCCGAAGGGCATGGAGACGGCAAAGATACGCTCCACCGACCATATCGTCATGTGCATCGCCGAAGGCACCGGCTCGATCACGATCGGGGCAAAGACCTTCGATTTCGGCCCGAAGGACGTCATCGTCGTGCCCGGATGGTCGTGGCGCTCGTTCAGGGCGAACGAAGACGTCGTCGTCTTCTGCTTCTCCGATCGCGTCGCGCAGGAGAAGCTCGGCTATTTCCGCGAAGACCGCGCCAAGGTCTGAGCACCGCTTTCTAAAGAACCTGAGGAGAGAAAAATGCGTTTCTGTCGCTTCGACGATAATCGTCTGGGCGTGGTCGTCGGCGATGAGGTGAAGGACGTCACCGCCGTGCTCGACCGCCTGCCGGCCTACCGCTACCCCTTCCCGCATGGCGACCAGTTCATGGCGCATTTCGCCGAGTTGCGTCCCGTCATGGAGGACATGGCGAAGACCGCGCCGTCAAAGAAGCTCGCCGATGTGGCGCTCTTGAGCCCGATTGCCAATCCCGGCAAGATCGTCGGTGCGCCAGTCAACTACCGGCTCCATTTGGACGAGGTGCTGGACAGCGACCAGCTGCATCACGGCATGAAGATCAAGCCGATCGCCGAGGCCGGCGTCTTCCTTAAAGCGGTAAGCTCGCTGATCGGTCCTTCGGAAGGCATCGTCGTCGATTGGAACGACCGCCGCACCGATCACGAGATCGAGCTCGCTGTCATCATCGGCAAGAAGGCCTTTCGCGTGTCGGAGGCGGATGCGCTGGATTACGTCGCCGGCTACGCGATCGGCTACGACATCACCATCCGTGGCCCGGAGGAACGCAGCTACCGGAAGTCGCTCGACACGTTCAGTGTGCTCGGCCCCTATGTCGTCACCTCAGACGAAATCCCGAACCCGAACAATCTTGATTTCGAGTTGACCATCGGCGGCGAAACACGCCAGAAGTCCAACACGAAGATGCTGATTTTCAACGTCCAGAAGCTGATCGAATTCACCACCAAGGCCTATACGCTCTATCCCGGCGACATCATCATGACCGGCACGCCGGAAGGCGTTGCGCCGATCGCCGCCGGCGATATCCTGCATGGCACTTTCGAGGGCATCGGCACGATGGATGTGAAGGTCTACGACAACTGGGACAGGAAATGAGTTTCGATCCGAAGGCCCCTGACCAGGAGGCCGGCAAAGCTGTCCTGCTGCCCGGTGTCGCCGGCATCCGCATCAGGCGGCTGCAGTCGCTGTTCGGCAGCCATTGGCAGGGCTGGTTCCGCGCTCGCGGGCTTGCCGTCACGCCGGTGCAAGGCGGCGTGCTGCTCTCGATCCGCCGCCATCCCGGCATCAGTCAGATCGCGCTCGCAAGGCGGCTGAGGATCGAGCCGCCGACGCTCATCCAGTCGCTTGGCCCCCTCATCAAACAGAAGCTCGTCGAACGCACCCGTTCGCTGGACGACGGCCGGGTCTACGAACTGCGGCTGACCAGGGCCGGGCTCGAGGCGGCCGCACTGGTGGAAGCTTCGATGCCGGAACACGAGGCGGACCTTTTGCGAAGCCTCTCACCGGAAGAACGCCAGACTTTCCTTTCCTTGCTGGATAAGGCGATTGCCGGAGCGGAGGTGGCGTTGGAGGAGCGGGAGAAAGAAGCAGAATGCTGACGAAAGCCAGCATAACAGGTTTTTGGCGGAAAAGCTGAAGCGGTCGCGGAACAAAGCTCAATATTTCGAGGTTCACTAGCATGGGTCAACAAGGCGCTCCCCCGATGCGTGCTCTTTCAGCCATTGCTCTAATCGTTGCCTTATGCCTTTCGTCAGGCGCATTTGCCTCCGAAGAAGACTTCCTGCAGTCGATAGAAGGACAGTGGACGGGCGGCGGAAAGGTTCTTACAAAACTTGGCGGCGGCAAAGTCGATGTCTCATGCAGCATGAAATCGGATGCCGACCGCTCCAGCTTTTCCATGAATGGCACATGCAGTGCCCTTGTCGTCGTCAAACGGACCTTCACCGCGACTGTCAAGGCATCCGGCGCATCCTATTCAGGCAATTACGTCGGTGTCTCAGGCAAACCGTCGAAGCTCAACGGAAGCCGGGAGGGAAACACCCTTAACCTCGACGTAACCTGGGCCAACGAAATCTATGGCGATCGGCAAGCCAGGATGACGATCGAAAAAATCGGAGGCGGCGGACTTCGTATTCGTACACTGGACCAAGATCCGGAATCGGGAGAGACGATCGTCACTACTCAGTTGGATTTACAACGACGTTGAATATCCCAGCGGTGCTGGTATCCCCCAGATTCAATCCTCCTGCCATTTCCCGATTGCTGTATAGCAGGCGACCTGATACTCGTGTGTCACGCATCTGGGAGGAGTTGCATCATGCGGTCATGGAAAGTCTTCGAGGCATCGGAAGTGCTGAAAGAGGTCGAGGAAGCGACGCCCGAACCCACCGGCAGCGAGGTGGTCATCTTGGTATCCCATTGCGGGCTCTGCCATTCCGACCTGACCCTCTGGAAGGGCATCTTTGACATGGGCGACCGCAAGGTGTCGATCGACAGCATCGGGCTTACGCGGCCCCTCACTCTCGGCCATGAGATCCTCGGCACCGTCACCGCCGTGGGATCGGAGGCGACCGGCGTGAAAATCGGCGATCGTCGCCTTGTTTATCCCTGGCTCGGATGCGGCACCTGCGATACCTGCCGTACCGGCCGGGAAAACCTCTGCATGCAGGCCCGCCAGCTCGGCATGAAACGGCCCGGCGGTTTCGGCAGCCATGTGGTCGTGCCGCACAGCCGCTACCTGATCGACACGGACGACCTCGATCCGGCGCTTGCCGCGACCTATGCCTGCTCGGGGCTCACCGCCTATTCCGCCATCCGCAAGGCCATGCCGATGCGTCCCGACGAGGCAGTGGTCGTGGTCGGCGCCGGCGGATTAGGCCTGAGCGGCATCGTCATTCTGAAGGCGCTCGGCCACGAGAACATTGTTGTGGTCGATATGTCGGAAGAAAAGCTGAAGACTGCGCTGGAAGCCGGCGCGCATAAAACGGTGCTTTCGAGCAGTGGCGACGTGACACAGAAGATCGTCGAAACGGTCGGCGGGCCGGTGCGCACCATCATCGATTTCGTCAACAACAGTGAAACGACCGCCTTCTCCTTCCCGGCGCTGGCGCGCGGCGGCCGTATCATCATGGTCGGCATGTATGGCGGCCAGCTTACCGTTCCGACCATGCGCATGGCGCAGGGGGGCTTGAGCCTCATCGGCAGCATCACCGGCACGCTGCAGGAATTGCGTGAGCTGGTGGACCTGGCAAAAAGCGGCAAGCTCGACGCCATTCCCTATGAAGCCGTGCCGAAGTCCGACATCAACGGCGCTATGAACCGCCTTCTCAAAGGCGCCGTCAAGGGTCGCATCGTGCTTCAGGGGGAAACGGCTTGAGCGACGAGATGACCGAAGTATGGCGCGGCAGCGTGCGCCAATGGGAAGTGGACGAGATGGGCCACTGGAACACGCAATACTACGTGGCGCGTGCCAATGAAGGGCTCGCCATGCTCTTCGGGTTCAACGGCCTGCCGGGTCTCTTCTCCCCTTCGTCGCCCACGACGGTCGCCTTCAACGAGCACCATATCCGCTTCCATCGCGAAGCGCATGCCGGCGCGCCGCTGCACATGACCGGCGGTTTCCTGGAGATTGGTGAGACGACAGCTTTCGCCGTGCTCGTGCTTCATCATAGCGAAAGCGGGCAGGTGGCCGCAACCTTCCGGGTGCGGCTCACGCATGTCGATGCGGCGGACGGCACCACTCCGCAGCCCTGGCCGGCGGCTTTCCGGAAAAGGGCCTCGACCTCGCTGGTCGAGACGCCGAAGGAGGCCGCGCCGCGTGGCACGGACGACGAACCGGTGGCGCTGACCGCCTCGCGCGAGCGGGCCTTGGAACTGGGCCTGAAGCGCACGGCAATGAGCCTGATCGAGATGGACGCTTGCGATGCCTTCGGACGGATGGGATCGCAAAAGTTCATCGGCGCGGTTGGCGGCGGCGTAAAACAACTCACCGGACCGATCCGGGCGCTGGTTGCCGAGCACGCGGAGGCACGGCCCGGCAAGATCGGCGGAGCCGTGCTGGAATTCCGCATCATCTACGGTGAGACGCCCCGCCTCGGCAATTGTTTCGAGATCTGGGCGGGACTGCAGAAGACCGACAAGCGCACCATGTCGCTGATCTTCTGGATGGTCGATCCCTTCACCGGCCGAGTATTCGGCTCGATGCAGTCCATCGCCATCGTCTTCGATCTGGATGCACGGGCGATCGTGCAGATTTCGCCAGCAGCGACCGAAGCGTTGACGCCGTTCGTCACACAAGGGCTGGCGCTGTAACTTCAGCTTCCGGCTGCCGCCATCTTCCCCTCCCCGCTCGCCGAGAGAAGGTTAGGATGGGGGCAAATAAGCACTTATCTGAACTTCTCCGCCGTCGCGACGCAGTTGATCAGCGCGGCGAGTTCCTTACGCGAAGCAAACGAGGTTTCCGGACTCATCGAGATGAAGGCCTTGATGCCGCGCACGGTCGGCACCGAATTCTTTTCGAGCTGACCCACCACGCGTGCGACTTCCGCTTCCAGTCCGTCGGCTGGAGCCGTGATGCCGATCAGGCCAAGAACCTTGGCTTCCGCCGCCGGAATGACGTCACGGGTAAAGACCAGGCGGGCAAGCGCTGCGCGCGAGATGCGGTCGGCGAGCGCGTTAAGCACGAGCGTCGGCGCGATGTCGTGGTTCATCTCCGGCACTTGGAAGGTGGCGCCGTCGGCAGCAATTGCCACGTCAGCAAGCGCCGCGATGGCGCAGCCGACGCCGGCAGCCTTCCCTTGAACAGCGGTAATGAAGGGCACGGGAATCTCGCGCAACACTTCATAGAAATCGAGCACCGGGTCGGAGATCGCGTTGCGGAGATCGAGCGCCGTGGCGCGCGTGCCCGGCGCCGGCATGGCCGCACTCCGGCCGATGCAGAAGTCCGGCCCGTTCGCCTTCATCAGCACGACCCGGGTTTCCGGAGACAGCGACTTCAGCGCGGCGGTGATGGCTTCCGCCATCTCCGGCGTCAGCGCATTGCCCTTGTCGGGACGGTCGAGAATGATTTCGAGGACGTTCCCCTTCGTGGAAATCAGGACTTCGGACAATTTTTCCTCCTCTATTGATTGGCTTTGGCCTGCTGGATCGCCTGCCAGATGCGGGATGGCGTCACCGGCATTTCGATATGAGCGACGCCGAGGTCGGCGAGTGCATCGGTGATCGCATTGACGACCACGCCCAGCGAGGGGGTCGTACCACCCTCCCCGCCCGGCCGGAAGCCGAGCGGATGGCTCTTCGCCGGCACTTCGCTGATCACCGTATCGAAGCTCGGAAAATCCGAAGCGCGCCCGATCTGATAATCCATGAAGGTGGCGGAAAGGTTCTGGCCGGTTTCGCGATCGTAATGCGACCATTCATACATGGCCTGCCCGGCGCCCTGCACGATACCGCCATGGGTCTGGCCGTCGACGATCATCGGGTTCAGCGCCTTGCCGACATCGTCCACCGTCGAATAGCGCGGAATCTCGTAATAGCCGGTTTCCGGGTCGACCTCCACCTCACAAACGGCCGCGCCATAGGGGTAGGCAAGCCCGTGGGTGGTCTCGTCGGCGATCGCCGCGAGCGAGCCCTTCAGCTCGCCCGGCAGGCCGAGATCCTTTTCGGCGGCTTCCGCCGCTTCGAACAGGCTGACTACGCCGTTGGAACCGCGGGCGCGAAAATGGCCTTCGGCGTAGTCGATCGCGTCCGGCGCGACGTTCAGCATGAAAGCGGCGACCTTCCTGCCGCGCTCGATGATCTCAGCGGTCGCCTTGTGCATGACGATCGAGGAGAAGCGCAGCGAGCGGCCGGAATGCGAGCCGCCGCCGGCCGAGACGAAATCCGTGTCGCTGGCGCGGATCTGCACCACCTCGTGGGAAATGCCGAGGAAGGAGCCGACGAGCTGGGCGAAGGCCGTCTCGTGTCCCTGACCCGTGTTCTGGGTGCCGATCACCACATCGACGATGCCAGATGTCGGGTCGACGGTGATCTCGGCGCGCTCGCGCGGCACGCCGCTGGTGCCCTCGATATAGTTGGAAAGGCCGATGCCGCGATATTTTCCACGCTTTCGCGCTTCCGCCCGGCGCGCCTCGAAACCGTTCCAGTCGGCCATGGCGAGCACCTTGTCCATGCAGCCGATATAGTCGCCGTTGTCGTAGCTCACGCCGAACGGATTGGCATAGGGACATTCCTCTTCCGGGATCATGTTGATGCGGCGCAGTTCGACCCGATCGAAACCGAACTTGCGGGCGGCGAGGTCGATCATCCGCTCTATGATATACATGGCTTCCGGCCGGCCGGCGCTGCGGTAGGGAATGGTCGGCACGGTATTGGTCATCGCCGCGAAGAATTCCACATGCGCGACCGGCACGCGATAAAGGCTGGTCATCAGCTGCAGGCCCTTGTTGAGGGCGGTGTAGGAGACCGTGTGCGCGCCGATATTGCTGACGTTGGTCGAGTGAAAGGCGAGGAACCTGCCGTCCTTGTCCAGCGCCAGCCTGGCCCGAACATGCAGGTCGCGGCCCTGGAAATCCGAAAGGAAAGCCTCGATGCGCTCCGCCTGATGTTTGACCGGCCGGCCAATCAGCTTTGCGGCGTAGGGCAGCAGCACGAATTCCGGATAGGTGGCGTTGCGGGTGCCGAAATTGCCGCCGACATCGCGCGGCGCCACGACCCGCACGAAGGCCATATCGACACCGAGCGAAGCGGCGATCTGCTCGCGCATCATCACGACGCCATGGCCGCCGGAAGCGTGGATGGTGAACTTGCCGGTCTCGGGATCGTATTCGGCGGACGACGAGCGCGGTTCCATATGCACGCCGGTGACGCGCTGCGCCCAGCTTTCGAATTCCAGCACATGCGCGGCTTTGGCGAAGGCGGCATCCGCGCCCGCCTTGTCGCCGACTTCACCATCCATCGCCTTGTTGCCCGGCACGTGGTCCCAGAGCTGCGGTGCGCCCTCCTCGATCGCATCGATGCCGCGCACGACGGAAGGCAACTCCTCCCAGTCGACCACCACGGCTTCCGCCGCATCCTTGGCAAGGTTGGTGGATTCGGCGACGACCATGACAATCGCCTCGCCGACGAAACGGGCCCTGTCGGCCGGCAGCGCCTGATGATGGGTGCGGGCGCGCTCCGAACCGTCACGGTTCCTGATGCGGATGTCGGAGCCGAATTGCGAGCTGCCGATCGCATGGGGAATCGGCTTGATGCCAGCCGCGACGATATCCTCCCCGGTCAGGACGGCCAGAACGCCCGGCATTTCGCAGGCGGCAGAAGTGTCGATGCTTTTGATGATCGCATGGGCATGCGGCGAACGGACGAAGGCGGCATAGGCCGCGTTCTCGTATTTCAAGTCATCGGCATATTGACCCTTGCCGGTGATCAACCGGAGATCTTCCTTGCGCCTGACTTCTTCACCGATCATGCTATTCCTCCCTTGCACACCGTGCCACGTATTCGGGACGATGGCGGTCTGCCCGTGGCTTTGGGCCATCCTGATGCAAAACGCAACTTAATTCATAATAGACATACTCAATCCGTCAATGTTGAAACTGCGGGATCGACTGGAATTGACCATCGCGACTCGCTTTTGAGCGATTGTGATCGTGACCTCGCAGCTGCGTCATTCCTATGGTTGTCACAGGGACGACGGAGGAGAAGTTGCCGCCATCCGTTCCCCCAAAAGAAAAAAGGCCCCGACCGAAGTCCGGGCCAAGCTTCCCTGGGAGGGGGAATAAATCCCAAGGATATCTCTCAAGCCGCTTCCGGCCCCTGGTTCAGCACATAACCCGGGCCGCGCTTCAGGAATGCGGTCCAGAGGCGGAGCGTCCGTTCCGGCTGGTCGACTTCGATCGAGTGGGCCGCATCGAAGATGAAGGCGCGCTGCGAGGTCGGGATCATGCGTTTCAGGTGCGCGCCTGCCTCTGCCGGCACAACCTTGTCCTCCGTGCCGAGCAGGATCAGCGTCACCGCCACGATCGAAGGCAGGCGCGCGCTGAGCGCTTCATCAACCTGAACATTGTTGGCGAAGCGCTCGTAGGTATTGCCGTTATTCGCCATGACTTCCGGCGGCTTCGGTGCAGACGTGATCTTCTGCGGATGCGCATAGAGCGCCTTGAAGCGCGCTTCGGGATCAGCCGGAAGGCCGCCCTTGCCGCCGAAGCGGAAACCGGCCGGCACCTGCAGGATCAGGTGATCGACGATTTTCGGGTTATTGGCGGCGAGCCACAGCGCCGTCCAGCTTCCGAAGGAGGAGCCGATCACGTCGAAGCGAGGTGCGACGACCCTCTCGGCGAACTCGGCGACCATAGCCGCCCAGTCCTGCACGGTTTTCAGGCGCTCGTTGCCCTCGGTGCCATCGAAGCCGGGGCAGATTGGCGCGTAGACCATGTGGCTCTTCGTCAGCGCCTTCAGCGGTTCGGTGAGCATGACGCCGCCGGCAGCGTGCAGATAAAGGACCGGCGTGCCGGAGCCGCCGACATGATAATTGAGCTTGCCGCAGGAAAGCTCGATCGTCTTGATTTCAAAAGTCATGGATCAATCCTCCCTCTCAAAGACCAGCAACGTGCGGCGCGACACGATCGCGGAACAGTTCCATGCCGCGGCGGACGACGCTGCCCGGCATGTTGCCGACTTTGATGGTCAGGTTGAGCAGGCCGCAGCCGAGCTCCTGGTTGAGGCGGGTGATCTGCTTGGCGACCGATTCCGGGCTGCCGCAGATGATCGAGCCGGCCTCGATCTGCTCGTCGACGGTGCGGTTGCGTAGCGTCGCAAGCCGCTTCTGGAAATTCTCGCCGACGTCGGTGCCTGTATAGTAGCGGCTCTGCTGCAGCACGAGTTGCTGGGCGGAGCGTTGCGGGCGCATCAGCGTCTGGTGGAAATAGGTCTGGGCGGAGGCCATTTGCTCCTTGGCCTCCTCATCCGTATCGGCGATGCAGATCTGCTGGCCGACAAGGATATCGTCCGGCGTCGGTTCCCAGCCATAGCCGCGTGAGACATTCCTGAAGTGCTCGATCGCCTTCCTGGCTGCCCCCAGATCCTGGATGAGGGTAATGCCCATGATCGCCCGCGTCTTGGCGACAAATTCCGCCGATTCCTCATTGCTCGCCGACATCAGGATGCGCGGATAGGGCTTCTGGATCGGTTTCGGCCAGATGGAGACGGCCGGGAACTGATAGTGCTCGCCCTCCCAGCCGAAGGGTTCGTCCTCGGTCCAGCACTTGATGATGAGTTCGGTCGCTTCGCGGAGCCGGCTGCGGGATTCGCTCGGCGGGATGTTGTAGGCGATATATTCATGCGGGATGCCGCGCAGGAAGCCGGCGATCAGGCGGCCACCGGACATGACGTCGATCATAGCATATTCTTCCGCAACGCGGATTGGATTGAGCAGCGGCAGCAGGTTGCCGACGATCGCAATCTTCGCCTTCTCCGTCTGGCGAGCGAGCGCGCCAGCGATCAGGTTGGGGTTCGCCATAAGGCCATAGGGGCTGTAATGGTGCTCGTTGCAGCCGACCCAATCGAAGCCGTAATTCTCGGCATCGACCATCTCGTCGACATATTCCTTGTAGAGCGCCTGGATGCGCCGGCTGTCGATATCGTGGGTGCTGACAGGCCACTCGTGCGGCAGCTTGTCATAATCCGGATAGGGCATCAGGTGGAAGAAGTTGAACTTCATGGAAAACTCCGCAAAGACCGCCATCCCCTAAGATGCCAGGCGGTTCCGGTGATGATGAAAGAGAAGAGGAATCAGTGGGCCGCGACGAGGCGCGGTGCGACCTCTTCGACGCGGGCCGCCATTGCCATTTCGGCGAAGCTGACGACCTGCGAGGCGACGATTTCAAGTGCCTGGGCGACTTCGCGCTTCGCCGGCTGGCTATCGACGAAGGGCTTGTCGTTGGACTTGATCGTCGCGGCGTAGGGCGTCGGCCAGCCGCGCAATGCATGGACGATGGAACGCAGCCCGGCCAGCGCCGTACCAAGCGCCTGGTCGCCGCTGGCACAGACGATGCAGCCGACAGCGCGACCGTCGAAATAGGAGCGCTCGTCCTCGCGCATGTCTTCCGTATAGTCGATGGCGTTCTTGATCATGCCCGACATGCCGCCGTGATAACTCGGCGTCGCGATCACGATGCCGTCGGCGCGGCGGAGCGCCTGGACGAGGCGGCGCGCGGCCGGCGTGCGATGAGAAACGCCGGGATCGAAGAGCGGCAGTTCCAGTGCTGCGCCGCAGATGATGTCGATCTCGGCGCCGGCGCTTTCGGCGACGGAGAGGCAATAGCGAAGGGCAAGCTCAGAGCTCGAACCGGGGCGCTGCGTGCCGCCGATGCCAACGATGAACGGCTTCCTGGTCTGGACCATGGTCATTTCCTCCTCCCTCGGCCGAAGCCGATTGCCTTATCAGGCATCCTGATCAAATTTTTGTATACCGTTTACGGATAAGTCAAGCTTTATATGCCAATATCAAATAATTTTCTCTAAGCTGGTATACACTTTTTGGCGATTGGCCTTTATCGACTGCTGCCTTATCTTCCCGTGATGAATGCGAACCATAGGTGGCAGCTTGAAGAACGAGATGACCAGAGAGAGCAGCAAGGACGGGGCGACGCAGAGTGCGGTCGAAACAGCCTACCGCCGCATCCGGCATATGATCCTCACCGGCGAGATGCGCTCCGGCGACAAACTGCTCGAAAACCAGCTCGCCACCACAATCGGCGTCTCCCGCACACCGATCCGCGAAGCGCTGAACCGGCTGAATGCCGAAGGCCTCGTGGTGCTGGAACGCTACCGCCGCGGAATCGTGGCGGATTTCTCGCTCGACGATGCCATCGAAATTTTTCGCCTGCGCGCAATCCTGGAGGGCCATGCGGCCGGCCGCGCCGCAACGCGGATTTCCGATACCCACCTCGACCGCCTTCAGGACCTGGAGCGGGTGATGGAGAAGCAGTTCGAGGAACTCGGCTGGAACGAACATCTCGAAGGTTTCGACAAGCTGAATGCCGAATTTCATGCGGTGATCGCGTCCGCCGCCGAAAGCCCACGGCTGGAAAAGATCCTCGCCTCGTCGCTGGAGCTGCCGGCCTCGATCTTCAACCGCTATTCCGAGCCCGTAGAAATGCGCACCCGCCGCACCCACGCCCAGCACCGGGAAATCCTTTCGGCGCTGAAGGCCCGCAACCCCGAATGGGCGCAAGCGGCCATGAACGCCCACCTCTTCTCGCTGCTGCCGACAGCCTCGGGATCGCTGGAGCATGAAGCAGATAACATGGGTTGATCCGGGCTAAGCCGCCTTCTTCGCCGTCACGTTCCTGAGATACGGCATGACTTCCTTGGAATAGATCTCCATGTTCTTGCGTGTCAGCTCCGCCGGCAGCGTGCCGAACTGCAGGAGCGTCAGGAGGTGGCCGAAGCCGATCTCAGCCTGGTATTCCTCCAGCCTCTCGCGCACCGTCGCCGGGCTGCCGCAGATGAACTTGCCCTCTTCGATGACGCTGTCGATCGTCTGCTTCATCGAATGGCCGGCCTTGGCGGAGAGCGCTCCGACCATGGATTTGACCGAGGTGTAGCCCGGCGGCAGCAGCATCTCCATCGGCATACGCAGGAACTTCTGGAGGAAGGCCTCGATATGGTCCTTGGCTTCCCTTCGGGCGATCTCGTCGGTCTCGGCCACGTAAAGCGGCAGCGACCAGCCGAGCTGGTCCTCGGTCGCCTCGTAGCCGTAACCGGCGGCGACGTCCTTATACATCTTCATATAACGGGCGACGGTCGAAACCGAGGCGAAGGTCTGGAGATAGGTGTACTTGCGGTCCGGATGGGCGGCCCACTCGATCGTTTCGCTCGACCCCTGACTCGGAATCCAGATCGGCGGATGCGGATTGTCCTGATAGACCCGCGGCCAGACGTTCACGTATTCGAAATTGTAGTGCTTGCCTTCGAAGACGCTGGGACCGGGCTGCGTCCAGGCTTGCAGGATGAGGTCGTGTGCTTCCTGGAAGCGCTCATGGCTGAACGCCGGGTTGACGCCCCAGGAATGGTATTCCGCGCCGATGCCGCGCACCATGCCGGCGATCAGGCGCCCGCCGGTGATGTTGTCGACCATGGCGAATTCTTCCGCCACGGTGAGCGGGTTGTTGAGGAGCGGCAGCGCGCGGCCGAGAATGGCGATCTTGACGTTCCTGGTGCGGCGGGCAAGTGCACCGGCCATGACGCCGGGGATCGGCATCAGGCCGTAGGCGTTCGAATGGTGCTCGTTGACACAGATGCCGTCGAAGCCGAGCTGGTCGGCATATTCCAGCTCGTCCAGATAACGGTTGTAGAGCTGGTGGCCCTTCTTCGGGTCGAAATAGGTGTTCGGCAGCGTCACCCAGGCGGAATCGTGCTTCTCGTCATAGGACAGATCGAGATCGGCATAGGGCATCAGGTGCATGAAGTAGAATTTCATCGCGTTGCCTCCCGGATGAAGCCGTCGATCAGTTGGACGAAGCGGTCGCTTTTTTCGACCTGCGGCAGGTGCCCGCAACTCTCGATGATCTCGAGACGCGAATTGGGAATGAGGTCACGCCAGGCGGGACCGTAGCCAGCCGGCACGACCTTGTCGCTATCACCCCAAATAATCAGCGTCGGCACCTTGATGCGATGCAGCCACTTGTGCAGGTCGGGATTATAAAAGCGCGGTTCCCAGGCGAGCTTGGCCGTGGTCAGCTTGTTCTTGAGGATGATTTCCAGCCCCTCCCTGGAGGGCGGGGTGGCGAGCATCTGTTCGGCATAGGCCTGGTCGCGGAAGAGGTTGCGGGCGGTCTCCTCCGCATTCCACATGAAGACATCGCCTTTGCGCAATCCTTTCACGCGAATACCGGCCGGCGCCACGACGGTCAGCGAATTGAGCTTCGTCTGGTTGCGGATGGCGATCTCAGCCGATAGCCAGCCGCCGATCGAACCGCCGACGAGGTTCACCCTGTCGAGACCGAGATGGTCGATGACGTCGAGATAGAAGAAGGCGAGATCGGACATGCCGTCCAGCCATTCCGGTGAACCGGAAGCACCGAAGCCCGGATGCTCGGGCACAATCACCTCGTGGCTTTCGGCAAGCTTTTCCATAAACGGCGCCCAGCGCGCGGCACCGCTCGACCCATGCAGGAAGAGAAGCGGCGCACCCTTGCCGCCACGCATGAACCGGACATTGCAGCCGGTTATGGTTTCCGTGCTTTCGGTAAAGCTCATCGGCGTCCTACCTCCCCGGCTTGCTCGATACCGCAAATGGCAGATGCTCCTCCGCACCCACAACTGGCGGCAATCTGTATAACCTTTTCGGGTGGGTCAATATGACTCTGTCGAATTTTGATTGATAATAGCAAATTTCTAACTTGCTTCTTTGGCAATTGCATACAAAGGTGGCACCTCTCGGAAAGGGCTAGCCGGTTCACCAAAGCCGCTGGGAGGAGAAAATGCAGGCGGAAAAACTGTTCGATCTGAGAGGCCAGGTGGCGGTGGTTACAGGAGCTGCCAGCGGGCTGGGGCTCGCGATCACAAAGACGCTCGCGGCCAACGGCGCGCATGTGGCGCTGCTCGACCTGAACGTGGACACGCTGGCCGCCGCCACCAATTGGGTGAAGGACCACGGCTATTCCGCCGAAAGCCATCAGGTCGACGTGTCGGACAGCGCCGCCTTGCGGACGACGATCGACGGCGTCGCCGAGCGGCACGGTCGCCTCGATATTCTCGTCGCCAATGCCGGCATCAGCGGCGGCCCGAATTCCCGCACCGACGCGGGCGCCATCGAGAATGTCAGTGACGAGTTGTGGAACAGGGTGGTGGATGTGAACCTCACCGCCACCTTCGTCGCCATCCAATCCGCTGCCAAACATATGAAGAAGCAGAAGAGCGGGCGCATCGTCGCGATCGCCTCCATAGCCGGATTGCGGGGCGACCCGATGACCGGTTATGCCTATGCCTCCAGCAAAGGCGCCGTCGTCAACCTCGTCAAGCAGGCTTCCTGGGAGCTGGCACCCTATAACGTGCTGGTGAACGGCATCGCCCCAGGCCCGTTCCGCACCAATATCGCCGGCGGCCGCATCCGCGAGCCGGAGATCGAAAAGGCCTTCGCCGACACCGTGCCGCTCGGCCGCATCGCAGAGACCGACGAGATCATGGGGCTCGCCCTGCTGCTCTGCTCGAAAGCGTCCAGCTTCATGACCGGCGCGGTCATCCCGATCGACGGCGGCACCGTTGCGATCTGAAACATGCAGCGATCCAGGGCGTGGCGAAATGCCGGAATTGACAATATCAGGCTCCCTGCTTTATCCCCTGAAAGCAGGAGGCGGCGAACTGCGGCGTCACGCCTGCAATTGACGAATGGCGAACGCACCCTTCTATTGAAGTCGGAGGAACGACCATGAACATCGCGACCAGTTCTCCCCCCTCTTTCGAGGTGTATAAATCCCCGCGCCTGCTGATCGACGGCGTCTGGCTGGAGAACGGCGATCGCAAGACGCAGCCCGTCGTCAATCCGGCCACCGAGAAGGCGATCGGCACCGTGCCGCATGCCACGGCCGAAGACCTCGACCGGGCGCTGGAAGCGGCGAACGGGGCCTTTCCGCTGTGGCGCGCCACGAGCCCGCGCGAGCGCGGCCGCATCCTGAAGCGCGCCGCCCACCTGATGCACGACCGGCAGGAAGACATCGCCCGCCTCGCGACCCTTGAAATGGGCAAACCGATCGCCGAGGCGCGGCTGGAAACCCATTTCGCATGCGAGGAGATGGAGTGGTTCGCCGAGGAGGGCCGTCGCACCTACGGCCGCGTCATTCCGGGCCGTCTCGGCGAGACCCGCTTCCAGGTGGTCAAGGAGCCGGTCGGCCCGACCGCCGGCTTTTCCGCCTGGAATTTCCCGGTCGGCAACGCCGCCCGCAAGATGGGCTCGGCGCTGGTCGCCGGCTGCACGATGATCTACAAGCCGGGCGAAGAAGCTCCGGCAGCGGCAGCGGCCGTCGCCCAGTGCCTGATCGATGCGGGCGTGCCGGCGGGCGTCATCGCCGTTGTCTACGGCGTGCCGGATTTCATCTCGCGTCACCTGCTTGCCTCGCCGGTCATCCGCAAGATCTCCTTCACCGGTTCGGTGCCGGTCGGCCAGCACCTCATCCGACTTGCTTCGGAAGGCCTGAAGCGCACCACGATGGAACTCGGCGGCCATGCGCCGGTGCTCGTCTTCGACGATGCCGATCAGGCGGCCGCTCTCGAAATGTCCGTACAGCGGAAATACCGCAATAGCGGCCAGGTCTGCGTCTCGCCGACTCGCTTCTACATCCAGGACAAGTCCTATGAGGCCTTCTGTGCCGGTTTCGCGGACAAGGCCTCGAAGCTGAAGATCGGCGATGGCCTCGACCCTTCGAGCAATATGGGGCCTCTCGTGCATGCCCGCCGCCGCGATTCGATCGAGGCGCTGGTGCAGGATGCGACCTCGAAGGGCGCAAAACTCCTGGCCGGCGGCCACCGTGTCAACAACGAAGGTTTCTTCTACGCCCCGACCGTGCTCGCCGACGTGCCGGATGACGCCCGCATCATGAGCGAGGAGCCGTTCGGCCCGGTCGCGGTTCTCAACCGTTTCTCCGATTTCGACGACGCCATCGCCAAGGCCAACAAGCTTCCCTACGGCCTTGCGGCCTACGGGTTCACCAATTCGCACAAGACCATCGCCCGGCTCTCCGACAGTCTGGAAGCCGGCATGGTGGGCATCAACTCCTTCAACATCTCCATGCCGGAGACGCCCTTCGGCGGTGTCAAATATAGCGGCCACGGATCCGAAGTCGGGATCGAGGGCGTCGAGGCCTACATGGTCACAAAGACGATCAGCATCACTTGAGCCGGCGGATTTTCAGATCAAGAGTTTTCAGGAGGAGACTGCCATGAAACATGTAAAACCGACCGGCCCTTTCGCCGCCGAAGCCGTGCTGACCCATATGAAGGCTGCCGGCATCGACGTGCTTTTTGCCAATGGCGGGACCGATTTCCCATCGATCATCGAGGCCTTTGCCCGCCAATCGGAGACGGGGCTGCAGATGCCCGAGCCACTGGTCATCCCGCATGAGGGTGTCGCAGTCGGCATGGCGCACGGCTACTACCTGATGACCGGCAAGCCGGCAGGCGTCATCGTCCACGTCAATGTCGGGCTCGCCAACTCCGTCATGGGCCTGATCAACGCCCGGTCGGAGAACGTGCCGATCATGATGTTCTCCGGCCGCACGCCGATCACCGAACATGGCCGCTTCGGCTCGCGCTCCTCGCCGATCCACTGGGGTCAGGAGATGTTCGACCAGGCCGGCATGGTGCGCGAAGCAGTCAAGTGGGATTACGAGCTGCGTTATCCGGAACAGGCGGGAATCGTCATCGATCGCGCCATGAGCATCGCCATGAGCGAGCCGCGCGGGCCCGTTTATCTCAGCCTTCCGCGCGAGGCACTGGCTGAAGGCACCGAGATCGAGACCAGTCACCGTTCAACGGTCACCGCGACGACCTTCGGTCCGGCCGACCCCGATCTGATCGCCCAGGCGGCGGACCTGCTCGCCAAGGCGAAGAACCCGCTCGTCATTACCCAGAGCCCGGAGCTTGCTTCCGATTTCGAGCCGCTCGCAAGCTTCATCGACAAATACGCCCTGCCGACCGTCGAAATGTGGGCGACCCGCCTGGCGCTGCCCTCCGATCATCCGATGATGGTGGGCCGCGACTCGACGCAGGTGCTGAAGGAAGCCGACGTGGTCGTGGTCATCAACGCCGCGGTTCCGTGGATTTCCGACCATACCGCTCCGGCTGAAGGCGCCAAGATCATCGCCATCGGCCCGGATCCGCAGCATGGCCGCGTGCCGATCCGCAGCTTTCCGATCGACATCGCGCTCGCCGGCGGCATCAACAAGACGATCGCGGCCCTTGCCGCCGCTCTTGAACAGCGCGTGCCGACATCTGAAACCTTCTCCGAACGCCGAGAAAAATGGGCCAAGGTCAAGGCCGCCCAGGCAGAGGCCACTACCAAGCGCGCCGCGATCGGCAACGGTTCGCCGATGACGCCAGCCTATGTGAGCGCTTGCGTCTCCGCCATTATGGACGAGAAGACGACCATCGTGAACGAGCTTGGCATCGACCCGTCGGTCGTGGAGTTCAAGCATCCGAAGTCGTTCTTCTCGACGCCGCTTTCCGGCGGTCTCGGCTTTGGTCTGACCGCAGCGCTCGGCGCCCAGCTCGGCGACCGCAGCCGCCAGGTGATCGCCACGATCGGCGACGGCTCCTACATGTTCGCCAACCCTGTCGCCTGCCACCAGACGGCCACCGCGCTGAAGCTGCCGCTGCTGACGATCGTCTTCAACAACGGTATCTGGAACGCCGTGCGCCGCTCGACGCTCTACATGTATCCGGACGGCAGCGCTGCGACCGCCAACACCATGCCGATCACCGCGCTCGACCCGGCACCGGACTATGCCGCCGTCGCCCGCGCCCATGGCGCCCATGCGGAACGCGTCGAGACCGGCACGGACCTGCCGGCAGCGCTTCAACGTGCACTTGCCGCGACCAAGAGCGGCCGGCAGGCCATGCTCGAAGTCATGGTCTCCTACTGAGAAGGCGTCGGCGATGGGGGGAGGAACCGGAGAAGACGCAAAGACGCTGGCGGAGCTCCGCCGGCGTTATCCGATGGTCAGCGATCTCGAGAAGCGAGCGAAATGGCGTATTCCGCGTTTCGCCTACGAGTTCCTGCAGGGCGGCGCCGGAGACGAGACGGGGCTGAACCGCAACCGTTCGGCGCTGAAGGCGGTCGAGGTCGTGCCGCGCTACGGCATCGACGTCACCAAGGTCGATACGTCAGTCGAACTCTTCGGATATCACTACGCCGCACCGATCGGCATTTCGCCGATCGGCCTCGATGGCATGATGTGGCCGGGAGCAACGGAGCGTTTCGCAAAGGCCGCCCAGGCCCATAACATCCCCTATATGGTCGGCACGCTCGCCTGCTCGACGATTGAGCAGGTGGTGGAATGGGCGCCCGACGTCACCTGGTTCCAGCTCTACCCGATGGCTCCGGACAATCATCGATACAGTCTCGAAATGGCCGAACGCGCTCGCGTCGCCGGCGCGAAGGTTCTTGTCGCCACTCTGGATGTGCCGGTGCGCGCCAAGCGCCCGCGCGATCTGAGGAACGGCCTCGTCATGCCCTTCCGGCTGACGCCGAAGACGATGATACGGGCGGCGATGGCGCCGCTCTGGCTCGATGCGGTCCGCCGCAACGGCATGCCCACCTTCGCCAACATGAGTAAGTTCGCCGGCGGCACGGATCACGGCTCGACGGCAGGCTTCGTGCAGAAACATATCGGCGGCGGTTTCCCCTGGAGTGAGATCGCCCGCCTCCGCGACAAATGGCCCGGGCCAATGATGGTCAAGGGCGTCATGCATCCGGCCGATGCGGAAAAGGCGCTGGAACTCGGCCTGAACGGCGTCGTCGTCTCCAACCATGGCGGTCGGCAGTTCGACGCCGCGCCCGCGACGATCGACGTGCTGCCGGAGATCGCCCGCACCGTCGGCACCCGCGGCACAGTGTTCTTCGATAGCGGCGTCGTTTCCGGCGTCGACATGCTGCGGGCGCTCGCCTGCGGGGCGCAATCCTGCTTTGCAGGCCGCGCCTTCATGCTGGGGCTCTCCGCCCTCGGCGACCGCGGCGCCACCCATATGGCGCAGGCCTTCATCGAGGAATACCGCATCGCGCTCGGCCAGAACGGGCTCTTGAGTTCCGACGAGGCCCGCCGCGCTCCGGTGCGCCATCCCGGCGCCTGGACCGCAGACAATTTCAAACTTCGTAGCTAATCCGTTCCCGGGAGGGGAAACCCATGAAAGTCGCAGACGCCATTGCCGAAATCTTGAAGCGCGAGGGGATCGAGATCGTCTGCGGTTATCCGGTGAACCACGTTCTCGAACACGTCGCGATGGCGGATATCCGCCCGATCATCGTGCGCCAGGAGCGTCACGGCTTGCACATGGCCGACGCCATGTCGCGCCTGAGCTCCGGCAAAACGATCGGCGTCTTCGCCATGCAGCTCGGCCCGGGCACGGAAAATGCCTATGGCGGTATCGCCCAGGCCTATTCGGAATCCGTGCCGATCCTCGTTCTGCCGATGGGCTACGAGCGCCGCATCGCGCATGTGGACCCGAACTATAACGCCACCCGCTCGATGCGCGATATCACCAAGTCGGCCGAGCCGATCACGCTCGCGGAAGAAATTCCCAACATTTTTCGTCGCGCTTTCTCAAAACTTCGCAATGGCCGCGGCGGACCCGTTTTGATCGAGATCCCCAACGATATGTGGCAGCACGAAGTGCCGGAACCACTGAATTATCGGCCAGTCCTCGCCACACGCTACGGGCCTGATCCGGCGGCAGTCAAGGAAGCCGTCGACCTGCTGCTCGCCGCCAGGCGACCGGTTCTTTATGCCGGCCAGGGCGTCCATTATGCCGAGGCTTGGCCGCAGCTGAAGGAGCTTGCCGAACTGCTGGCGATCCCGGTCTCGACCAGCCTCGAAGGCAAGAGCGCGTTTCCAGAAACCCATCCCCTTTCGGTCGGTGCCGGCGGTGCTGCGATCTCCAAGACGCTCCGGCATTTCCTCGACACGTCCGACCTCATCTTCGGCATCGGCTGCTCGTTCACCGAAACCGCCTTCGGCGTGCAGATGCCGCTCGACAAGACGGTGATCCACGCCACCCTCGATCCGGACCATGTCAACAAGGACATCGAGGCCAAGGTTGCGCTGATCGGCGATGCGGCGCTGACGCTCGATGCGGTTCTGGCCGAGATCAAGGCCCGCGACACGGCCCAGCGCGACAGCAAGGATGTCGCCGCCGAAATCGCCAAGGTGCAGGAAGAGTGGCTTTCGGAGTGGATGCCGAAGCTCACCTCGCAGAGCAAGCCCCTCTCCCCCTACCGCGTCCTCTGGGACCTGCAGCACACGGTCGATATCGAGAACACGATCATCACGCATGACGCCGGCAGCCCGCGCGACCAGCTTTCACCCTTCTGGAAGTCGGTGAAGCCGCTCACCTATATCGGCTGGGGCAAGTCCACCCAGCTCGGTTACGGGCTGGGGCTGGCCATGGGCGCCAAGCTCATGCATCCCGACAAGCTCTGCATCAACGTCTGGGGCGACGCGGCCATCGGCTTCACGGGCATGGATTTCGAGACGGCGGTGCGCGAACGCATCCCGATCCTGTCAATCCTGCTCAACAACTTCTCCATGGCCATGGAACTGCCGATCATGAAGGTCTCGACGGAGAAATACCGCTCGACCGACATTTCCGGCGACTACGCCGCCTTCGCCCGCGCCCTTGGCGGCTATGGCGAGCGCGTCACCGATCCGGCCGAGATCATCCCGGCGATCCGGCGCGGCATCGAACAGACGCAGAAGGGCGTGCCGGTCCTGCTCGAATTCATCACCACGCAGGAAATCGCCCGCTCGCGTTACCACCGTATGCTGACGGGTGAGAAGAAATGAGCGACCTGCAATCCACGCTCGACGCGCTGAAGCTGCATTTCGGCGAGCGGCTTTCTACCGCCGAGGCGGTGCGCGAGCACCACGGCCATGACATGTCCCGCCAGCCGACACGGCTGCCGGATGCCGTGGTCTATGCCGAGAACGAGGACGAGGTGGCGCGTGTCGTCTCGGCCTGTTTCGAAGCGGGCATTCCAGTCACGCCGTTTGCGGCCGGTTCCTCGATGGAAGGCCATACGATCCCGCTCAATGGCGGGATTTCGCTGGACCTCACCCGCATGAACCAGATCGTAGCGGTCAACCATGAGGATTTCGACGCGCAGGTGCAGGCGGGTGTCACCCGCAAGCAGTTGAACGCTCATCTCCGCGATACCGGCCTGTTCTTCCCGATCGATCCCGGCGCCGACGCCTCGCTCGGCGGCATGGCCTCAACGCGTGCTTCCGGCACCACCGCAGTGCGTTACGGCACGATGCGGGAGAACGTGCTGGCGCTCCGCGTCGTCACCCCGCAGGGCAAGATCATCACCACCGGCCGGCGGACGAAAAAGTCCTCGACGGGCTATGACCTGACGAAACTCTTCGTCGGCGCGGAGGGCACGCTCGGCGTCATCACCGAGGTGACGGTGAAACTACACCCCATCCCGGAGACCATCGCGTCCGCCGTCTGCACTTTCGAGACGATGCGCGGCGCCGTGGAAACCGTCGTCGCAACGATCCAGAGCGGCATTCCGGTCGCCCGCATCGAATTCCTTGACGAAGTCGCCGTCGAGGCGGCGAACCGCCATGCCGGGCTGACGCTCAAGGTGGCGCCGACCCTCTTCCTCGAATTCCACGGCAGCCCGCGCTGGGTGGATGAGCAGTCCAATACCGTGGCCGAGATCGCTGGCGATCTCGGCGGGTCCGATTTCCAGTGGTCGACCCGCACCGAGGACCGCGAGCGGCTGTGGAAGGCGCGCCACGAGACGATCTATTCCAACCAGACGCTGAGACCCGGCTGCAAGGCCTACACGACCGACGTCTGCGTACCGATCTCCAGGCTGGCGGACGCCGTGCTCGCCGCGCGCGAAGACATCGACAATTCCTTCGTGATGGGCAAGATCATCGGCCATGTGGGCGACGGCAATTTCCATGTCGGTTACCTCATCAAGCCGGAAATCCCGGAGGAGCTCGCCGAAGCCGAAAGGCTCGCGGAACGGCTGTACCAACGCGCCATCGACATGGGGGGCACGTTCAGCGGCGAGCACGGCATCGGTATCTCCAAGCTGAAATATCTCCGCCGCGAGCACGGCGATGCGGTCGACATGATGAACGCCATCAAGGCGGCAATCGACCCGAAGGGCATCATGAACCCCGGCAAGCTCGGCCAGGTTGGATAATCCTCTCCTACCTCACCGGCTGAGATCGATGCGGCTCGTCACCACAGACTTGCCGCTCGCCGGATCGTTGTCGACCGTCTGAAGACGAAGACGGTCATTGCCTATCCTCTCGATGGTCATGTTGGCGGCGCGGTCGCCGTTCGTCACCCGTGCCCAGCGGACACCAAGATTGATCGCATTGCCCCGCCGGTTGCCTGCAAGCGTCGAAGGTTGGCCTGAAGGCCCGACATAGGTGCCGCGATAGCCACGATCGGATGCCTGGAGATTGGCCGAGATGTTACGCCGGACGACCAACAGGCCGCGGCAGTTTCCCTGCATGGACAGAGCGGTGGTCACGGCCTCAATCGCCAGATTGCACGTAATGTTGATCGGACGGGCTCCGATGCGCGTCAGCACCGTGCCTCGGCCGCTCCAGCTTCCCGCGAGCATCCTCAGAAAATCACCTTCGGCTGCCGGCGCGAGTGACGGCCAGAAAATTGTGGCGGCGATTAAGGCGGAAGCGAGAAAAGTACGCATGGCGATAATCTGTCTTGACGTCTCGCTTCCAACGCCAATTGCTGCATCAGGTTCCGTCGCGCACGCGAAGGTGATGAAGCCATCGGCTGGTACTCAGACTGATGGCAAGATTGAGAACGTCAGATGAATTGAGGCTCGCTCAAAAAACCCACGGAGAGATCAGTCGGAGACCTGTCGTCTCAAAATCCCGAAGGTTGCGGGTCGCCAATTGTCCACCGTTCGTCAGAGCAATTGCTGCTATCATCCCGTCAGGAACGGACATCGGACGTCCTTTTCGAACCGCCGAGCCATGATCTCGCCATAGCTCAGCGCTGCCTGCTCGGTGAACCCGAAAATACGGTCCGCAAAGCGCTGACGCCAATCCGAAAGCCCGTGCTCCAACCGCTCGGCCCGCTCGTCGGACGTATCTTCTGAATTCCAAAGGCGATCTCGGCGATCGTGACGGTGGGCAGCGCGATCTCCGCATCATGATGCACCAGCCATGCTATCACGTTGCGATCCGGCTCTTTCTTCAGGGTTTCGGAAATGACATTGGTACCGAGGAAGATCACAGATCCAGGCCCTTGTGAGGCTGTCGATTTTCCCGAATTGCCTCTTCAAGATCAATGTCCGTGCCGGAAATGGAAGTAACTCTGGAATAGAACGCGGATACGGGTTCACGGCCAGCCTCTCGCATTTCGTAGGCCTCCAATGCTCTTTCGACGATATCCGCGATAGAGCGTCTCTCCCGACGGGCAAGCCGGTGAGCAAGCTCACGCGCTTTGGCGCTGCGGACGGAAAGCTGGGGTTCGGCCATGTCAAACTCCTTCTTTTGACAATTTAGGCTAGGCAGATCTAGCCATCAAGATGGCAGCTGGTGGCTGGATGGCACCTATTGCACCATCCATTATCTCGGTTACCTGCGGTGACTTGGCAGCCGCCTCCTCTCGCCCTACCTGTCCTTTTTCGGAAAATATGGAGGAAAGCTCATGATCATCCGGTCCGGGGGTTGCCTGTGCGGCAGAGTCAAATACAGCGTGAAGGGTGCGCCGCTCAGGATCGGGCTCTGCCACTGTATGGATTGTCGCAAGGAGAGCGGCTCTAGCTTCGCTACATTCGGAATCTGGCCGCCGCATGCGTTCGAGAGCACAGGCGAAGTCAGATATTTCCAGGGGCGCGGGTTCTGCCCCGAATGCGGCTCGCGCGTCTTCAACGAAAGCAGTGATGGAGAGGAAATGGAGATTCGTGTCGGCTCGCTGGACATGGCGCCGACCGATCTCGAACCCACCTACGAGCTCTGGGTCAAGCGGCGCGAGAACTGGCTTCCGCCGCTCCCCGTCAAGCAGTTCGAGGAAGACCGAATTGACGCATTGCCCTGACATGCGGCGGGTATAAAGTGCCGCCGAAACGCCAAGGAGAATCTTGTCATGGCGAAGATGGATTTGCTCGAAAAGGCGATCGCGATCGCTACGGAGGCACATCGAGGTCAATCGTCGAAGACCGGCGGGCCGTTCATCGAGCATGTGCGGCGCGTGGCCGAAAGCGTGGCGGGCGAAGATGAGAAACTGGTCGCCTGGCTGCACGATGTGGTTGAAAAAGGCCCTGGCTGGACCTTCGCCCGACTGCGTGAAGAGGGTTTTCCGGAATTGGTCATCGAGGCCGTCGATGCGATGAGCAAGCGTGATGGCGAGGACTATTTCGACTTCGTTCGCCGTTCCATCAGGAATCCGCTCGCACGGTCGGTGAAGCGCGCCGATCTTACGGACAATCTTGCCCAGATGCGCCAGATGGATGGCGATGGTTCGAAATTTACCGAGGGCCTGCGTATCCTGAACGCGGAATATCCTGCCTGAGCCCCGGAACCTTGAGCGTTTCCCATCGTTCGTCTTCGCAGTGCGGAATGCCGTTCGAATGCAGGATGGACCTATGGAACTCAAATCTCGGGTAGCTCTGGTAACGGGCGCTGGTTCGGGCATCGGCAGGGCGGCTGCCCTGAAGCTTGCGGGCGAGGGCGCAAAGGTCGGCGTGCTCGGCCGCACGAAAGACGAGATCGAGAAAACGGCCGACAAGATCAGGAAAGCCGGCGGTGAGGCATTGCCACTGGAGGCGGACGTCTCGGACGAGAAACGGATGCGTGAAGCGCTTGACCGGCTTGCGGAAACGTTCGGCCGTCTGGACATCGTGGTGGCAAACGCCGGCATCAACGGCGTCTGGGCGCCGATCGACGACCTCAAGCCGGAAGAATGGGATAAAACCATCGCTGTCAACCTACGCGGCACCTATCTCACCTTCCACGCCGCAGTTCCGCACCTGCAGAAACGGGGCGGCTCGATCGTGGTTGTCTCCTCGATCAATGGCAACCGCACTTTCAATACCCCGGGCGCGACGGCCTATGTGGCGACCAAGGCGGCGCAAGTCGCAATCGTCCAGCAGCTCGCATTGGAACTCGGCAAGCACGGAATCCGCGTCAATGCCGTTTGTCCCGGCGCAATCGAGACGAACATCAACGACAACACGACGGTGCGAAAGGAGAAGGACACGGCCGTGCCGGTGAAGTTCCCCAAAGGCGATATCCCGATTACCGGCGGAAAGGCGGGTCAGAGCGAGGATGTTGCTGATGTCATTCTCTTTTTGGCCTCGGACCGGTCCCGACACGTGACAGGCACGCCGATCTTTGTCGACGGTGGCCAGAGCTTGCTCAGATAGAACGTCCGCCGAGCAGCCGGGACGTATTGAACAGGCTGGCGTCCGCGCGCATTAATGGGCATCGTCAATCGTCTATGTGCAGGAGTCCGTCATGGTTCACGAAAAGCCCGCTAACGGTGCCCCCGTCCTCGTTATCGATCTGCAGGCCGGCATGTTCGACGGCCTCGTAGAGCCACCGGTACACGATGCCGATCGCCTGACCAAGCATGCGCGAAAAGTGATCGACTGGGCGCGGCGGGAAGGCCGCAAGATAGCCTTCATCCGCCACGACGGGCCGGAAGGCGATCCGCTTGCGCCAGGAGAGCCGGGTTGGCCGGTCTCTCCGGCGCTCGGCCAGGCCGAGGACGAACCGACCTTCTCCAAGAAGGTCGGCGATGCTTTCAGCAACCCGGAACTCGGCAAGTGGATCGAAGCGCAAGGTGCACCGGAGGTCGTGCTTCTCGGTGCGCAAACGGATTTCTGTGTTGCAGCGACGGTCAAGGGCGCGATGTCCAACGGGCTGAAAGTCACCGTCGTGTCGGATGCCCACAGCACGCTGGACCAGCCGGACGAGGCCGCACCGGCAATCATCAACCGCTACAATGCGCAGTTCGCCGAGGCCGGCGTCAACCTGGTGACGACCGAGGCGCTGACGGGCTCTCAGGGCTCCTGAGCCCAAGTTCCAGCCGGCGGGTGATGCCGATTTCGCTGAGAAACACCTCGTCGTGGCTGACGACCAGAAGCGCGCCGTCATAGGCGCGCAATCCGGCTTCAACCGCAGCAATCGAATCGATGTCGAGATGGTTGGTCGGTTCGTCGAGGATCAGAAGCGATGGTGGCTCCGGCCCGCCGAGCACGCAGGCAAGGCCCGCGCGCAACATCTGCCCGCCCGACAGCGTACCGACGATCTGCAAGGCAGCATCGGCGCGGAACATGAAGCGCGCCAGCGCTGCGCGGCAGGCATTCTCGTCTGCCCGTGGATTAAGGCGTTTGAAATTGTCGCGAATCGACTGAGCCGAGTCGAGCAGGCTCACGCGCTGGTCCAGCATGGCGGTCTTCACCATCACCCGCACCGATCCTTCGAAGGGCTGCAACGCGCCAGTCACGAGCGAGAGCAGCGTCGTCTTGCCCGACCCATTCGGCCCGGTGACCGCGATCCGCTCCGGTCCGGTGATTTCGAAAGAAAGATCGCGCAATACCGGGTTTCCCGGCGCATAACCGACCGTGACGTTGTCGATTCTCAGCACGACCCTGCTCGCCGGCAGGCCTGTCGGCGGCAGCCTCACGGAAAGCGGCTGCAGGATCTCGATCTTTTCACGCGCGGCAGCGGCTTCTTCCATCGCCTGTGTTCTGCGCCGTTCGGCAAGCCGAGCATTCTCGCCACCGGTGTTCTCCGCCTGCCGTTTCAGCCCGCCGGCTACAATGCGCGGCATGTCGCCCCGCGCTGCCTTCTTCTTTCCAACGCTGTCGCGGCGAGCCTTGCGCTCGACTGTCTCCTGTGCCGTCCGGTTGACCTCCGCCACCCGCTTCTCGGCATCGGCGAGATCGTGCTCCACAGCGGCCAATTCCAACGCCTTGCGCTCCCGATAACGGCTCCAGTTGCCGCCATAACGCGTCGCCCCAAGTGTCGTCATCTCGACGATCGCATCGACGGTATCGAGCAATTCTCGATCATGACTGACAATGATCGCGCCACTGCGCCAACCAGCGAGAAGGTCGATCACCGCCCGCCGTCCGTCACGGTCGAGATTGTTGGTCGGTTCATCGAGGATCAGGAAATCCGGCTCGGCGAAGATCAGCGCTGCCAGCCCGGCACGCGTGCGCTGACCACCCGACAGCGTTGCGAGCGGCGTTTCCGCATCGGCATCGAGGTTGGCGCGCGCCAGAGCTTCCGCCATGCGAGCTTCGAGCATCCAGTCGGCGGAGGAGAGTTCGTCGGCCGTCGCCTCCCCTCTTTCGGCGCGGGCAAGCAGGTCAAGCGCATCACGTGCGCCGAAGAGATCTGCGATCGTTTCACCCGGCCCAACCTGCACGCTCTGGCGCAGTACATCGAGCGTGCCGGACACGGAAACCGTGCCGGATAAGGGTGAGAGTTCCGCGCTGATCAACTTCAAAAGCGTCGTCTTGCCGACGCCGTTGCGGCCGACAAGGCCTACGCGTTCAGGCCCGAAGCTGAGGTTCAGATGTGAGAAAAGCGGTCTGCCGTCAGGCGTGGACCAGGAAAGATCGGAAAGAGTGATGGAAGCAGGCATGGATAGAGATTCCCCGAATGGCAAGGCGAAGTGGCGTTGCGATCGGGGTGAAATCCATGGTCGACCATCCTGTCGGTGTTGCGGATGGCGGGGAATTTAGGCGGAAAATATGGGCGTTTCAAGACGGCTGATGTGGCGAGACACCCACCATCCTCCTCAAGGGGAGGATGGGTGCATGCCGACAGGCCTTGCTCCTGTCGCAGCCTGGCGCTTTTACGCCCGCTCCTCCCAGAGCCTGGCGAGCTCGACGATCGTCTTCACCGCCTTTTCCATGTCCTGGCTGCTGACGAATTCGAGCGGCGAATGGAAAGCGTGGCCGCCGGCAAAGATATTGGGGCAAGGCAGACCCATGAAGGAAAGCCGCGAGCCGTCCGTGCCGCCGCGGATCGAGCCGCGCACGGGCTCCATGCCGGCTCGGCGGATCGCTTCGACCGCGTATTCGACGATCTCCGGATGCCTGTCGAGCACCACCTTCATGTTGCAGTACTGTTCCTTCACGGTGAAAGTGTAGGTGGAGCCCGGATAGCCGGCCATCACGTCATTCGTGATCTTTTCAAGCAGCGCCTCCTTGGTCTTGAGGCCCTCCTCGGTGAAATCGCGGACGATGAAGGAAAGGTTCGCCTTCTCCATCACGCCGGAAATGCCGGTCGGATGGATGAAACCGTCGCGGCCCTTGGTCGTCTCCGGCGCCTGATCTTTCGGCAGGCGGTCGATGATCGCACCGGCGATCCTGATGGCGTTCTCCATCTTGCCGTAGGCGAAGCCCGGATGCATGGCAACGCCCTTGATCGCGATCTCCACGGCATCGGCAGAAAAGGTCTCGTCCTCGATCGTGCCGGCCGTTTCGCCGTCCATCGTGTAGCCAAAATCGGCGCCGAGCTTTTTCAGGTCGACCTTGTCGACGCCGCGGCCGATCTCCTCGTCGGTGGTGAAGAGGATGCGGATCGCGCCGTGCTTGATGTCCGGATTGTTGATGAAAAATTCGGCGGCCGACATGATCTCGGCGATGCCGGCCTTGTCGTCGGCGCCGAGCAGCGTCGTGCCGTCGGAGGTAACGATATCGTGGCCGACGAGGTCCTTCAGCACCGGATGCTCGGAAACCCTGATCACCTGGGTCCTGTCGCCGACAAGCTGTATGTCGCCGCCCTGGTAGTTCTTCACCACCTGCGGCTTGACGCCCGTGCCGGAAAAGTCCGGCGCCGTATCCATATGGGCGGTGAAACAGATGACGGGGACGTTGTTCTTCGAGGTCGTGGCCGGGATCGTCCCGTAGACATAGCCATGCTCATCGAGATGCGCGTCGGTCACGCCGATCGCCAGCAGTTCCTCGGCCAGCAGCCGTCCGAGGTTCTTCTGTTTCTCGGTAGAGGGCTGGGTCGGCGACCTGGCGTCCGACTGGGTATCGATGACGACATAACGGAGAAAACGATCGGTAACGCTATCGGCCATGACTGGAGATCCAACGATTGAAAACAGGAACAGTCGATTTGTAGCGGGGCAGGACGCCGGCGTGAATGGGGTCCATCGGAATAATCCTCAGCGCCGGCCGCCCGCTTTTCCTCCCGCAAATCGTCCGGACGAGGAGGGGTCGAAAGCAATCCAAAACGTTTCGGCTTGACTCCCAAAACGTTTTGGATGATCCTTTCCTCAATTCGGGAGGAAGATCTTGGCCAATTTGAAGCAGCTTGCGCAATCGCTTGGACTGTCGATAACGACGGTATCGCGTGCGCTCGACGGCTATTCGGATGTCTCGGCAGCAACCCGCGAGCGGGTCCGCGAGGCTGCCGACAAGGCGGGCTATCGGCCGAACGCGTCGGCCCGGCGCCTTCGCAGGCAGCGCGCCGAACTGGTTGCCGTCACGCTTCCGAGCGATCCCGGCCATATCGGGCCGCCGCACTTCCTAGACATGCTCTCCGGTTGCGCCGAACATCTGGCCAGTGCCGGGCTTAATCTCGTTATAGCACCCGTGCCGCGCGGCGAGAGCGAGCTCGAAATCTGCCGCCGTTTTGTCGATGGCCGCCGCGTCGATGCCATGCTTCTGGTCCGCACCAAGCGACATGACGAGCGCGTCGAATTTCTGCAGTCGCGCGGCATTCCCTTCGTCACCAACGGTCGCACCGAAAGCCCGGTCCCCCACCCCTATATCGACGGCGACGGCCTTGCCGGTTTCCACGCCGCGACCCAGCGCTTCCGGGCCGCCGGCCATCGCCGCATCGGCCATATCGCCGGGCCGCAGGAATATTATTTCGCCCATGTGCGCCGCATGGGCTGGCAATCCGCCATGGACGAAGCCGGCCTTGAAGCCGACCTCTGCGCCGAGGGGGCACCGACGGAACAGGGCGGTTATCTCGCGGCGCTCGAACTGCTGCGCCGGCCATCACGCCCGACCGCGCTCGTCTGCGCGACGGACGAGATGGCGATGGGCGCGCTTCGGGCTCTGAGGGAAATCGACGGCGGAAGCCAGATCAGCATCGTTGGCCATGACGATCTGCCGATGGGCGCCTATACGAGCCCTTCGCTTTCGACCATGCGGATGACCGGCGAGAACCTCGGCACGAATTTCGCCTCGCTGCTCTTGCGCGCCATCGCCGGAGAACCGGCCGAAGAGCTCCAAGAGCTTCACGCGATCGAATTCGTCGATCGCGACAGCCATCGCCGCCCGCCCGTGGCGGCATGACAGCAGTACCCAGACAAGAACAATGAAGGAGGAGAATATGAAACGCCTTTTATCGCTTGCCGTTTTCGCTTCGACCGCCCTGGCACTCGCCACTCCGGCGCTTGCCCAGACGGTCTTCCTGTCCACCCAGCTTCGCCCGATCGAGGAAGCCACCGCCGTGCGACAGGAAATCCTGAACGGCGTGGACGCGAAAGTCGATTACGTCGTCGAGGAGCCACCGCAGTTCGCGGTACGCATGGAGGCCGAGCGCCAGGCCGGCAAGCATACGATCAGTCTCGTCGGCGCCCTGCATGGCGAGCTCTCGCCGCTTGCAGACAAGAATTCGCTTGAGCCGCTCGATGACCTTGCCAAGACGCTCGCCGCCAACGGCATGCCGCAATCGCTGCTCGACCTCGGCAAACTCGGCAAGTCGACGCAGCAGTACATTCCGTGGATGCAGGCAACCTATGTCATGGCTGCCCATAAGGACGCATTGCAATATCTGCCGGAAGGCGCCGATATCAACGCGCTCACCTACGATCAGTTGATCGCCTGGGGCAAGAAGATGGAGGAAGCGACCGGCCAGCCGCAAATCGGCTTCCCGGCCGGCCCGAAGGGGCTGATGGCACGCTTCTTCGAAGGATATTTCTATCCCTCCTTCACCGGCGGCGTGGTGCGCACCTTCAGGAACGCCGATGCCGCCGCGGGCTGGGAGAAATTCAAGGAACTCTGGACGGTCGTCACGCCCACCTCGACCAATTACGACTTCATGCAGGAACCGCTTGCTGCCGGTGAAGTCATGGTCGCCTGGGATCACGTCGCGCGACTGAAGAATGCGATCTCCGCGAGCCCCGACGACTATGTCGTCTTCCCCGCACCGGCCGGCCCGAAGGGCCGCGGCTACATGCCGGTCGTCGCCGGTCTCGCCATTCCGAAGGGCGCGCCGGACGCGGCAGGCGCCACAAAGGTCATCGAACACCTGGCCGCCCAGGACACGCAGTTGCTGACCGCCCAGCTCGTCGGTTTCTTCCCGACGCTCAACGTCCAGCTGCCGGAAGACCTCGACAAGGGGGTTGCCCTGCTCGCCGGCGCCGTGACCGCCACACAGTCGGCCAAGGACGCGGTGATCTCGCTTCTGCCGGTCGGCCTCGGCGACAAGGGCGGGGAGTTCAACAAGGTCTATATGGACAGCTTCCAGCGGATCGTTCTGCGCAACGAGCCGGTCGCCGACGTCCTGAAATCGCAAGGCGAGACCATGGCCAAGCTGATGGCCGACACCAAGGCTCCCTGCTGGGCTCCCGACGCCAAGAGCGACGGCCCCTGCCCGGTCGAATAAGCCTCCCAAGGCAACCTGAGCGGTCCGGGCGTTGATGCCCGGGCCGCACGCGATCCTAAATTACACGCGACGCCTGCAAGGCGGGAGCCGATGACCAATAACCGAACCTGGATCCCCTATCTTCTGATCCTGCCGTCCGTCGCCTTCCTGGCCCTGCTCTTCGTCGTGCCGCTCGTACAGACGATCTGGCTGGCGTTCTCGGACAACGGCCTGCCATCGCTTGCCAATATGCGCACGATGGCGGGTGACCTCAATTTTCTCCCCTCGGTCCGCAACACGTTCCTCCTGACCATCGCCGTTGTGCCGGTTCAGGTGGTGATCGCGCTTGTCATGGGCACGCTGGTGGCGAAGGTCGGCGCCGGCCGCGAGACTATCCTCTGGATCTGGACGATCCCGCTCGGCATCTCCGATCTTGCTGCCGGCATGGTGTGGCTGTCGATCCTCCAGAATACCGGCTATCTCAATTCGCTGCTCTTCAGCCTCGGCCTGATCGAGCGCCAGACAAGCTGGCTCACCTACCAGACACCCATCGCGCTTTTCATCGGCATCGCTGTCGCGGAAATCTGGCGCGGCACGGCGATCGTCATGGTCATCATCGTCGCAGGTCTCAATCAGGTTCCGAAAGAATTCAAGGAAGCCGCCGAGATCTTTGGTGCCGGGCCCTGGACGCGTTTCTTTCGCATCACGTTGCCGCTCATCCGCCCGGCGCTGCAATCGGCACTCATTCTGCGCACCGTACTCGCCTTCGAGGTCTTCGCGGTTGTCTACGCACTCGGCGGCCGCAATTTTCCGGTCCTGGTCGGCGAGGCGTATACTTGGCAGAACCAGAACCAGAATTACGGCGTGGCCGGCGCCTATGCCGTGCTGATCATGGTGATCTCGCTTGCCGCGACCGTCGTTTATCTGAAAGCCATAAAGGTCGATCCGGAGCGCCTGCCATGAGTTCCAAAACCATGAGCACTACAAGTCCCGCAGGTTTCGTCTCGTCTCGCCGCTGGCTCGTCTGGAGCGGCATCATCGCACTTTGCGCCTGGGTGCTCGTGCCGATCTATCTCGTCGCGCTCGGGGCGCTCGGCGGCCGCCAGGGCGTCTATCAATGGCCGAAAACCGGCCTGCCGACCGGCATCTCGATCGAGCCGTTCCTCCTGTTCCTCAGGACGGAAGGCGTCGTGCAGTCCTTCCTGAATTCGTTGGGTGCTGCGGGCATCACGGTGGCGCTTTCGATCATCCTCGGCGCACCGGCCGGTTATGCGCTTGCCCGCTACAATTTCCACGGCAAGGACAGCTACCGGCTGCTGGTCCTGCTGACGCGCGCCTTCCCGCTGGCGATCCTGGCGCTGCCGCTCACGGTCTCCTTCATCCGGCTTGGCCTCTATGACACGATCATCGGCGTCGGGCTCATCCACACGGTGCTGGCGCTGCCGTTTGCGGCGCTGGTGACGCAGGGCATTTTCCTCGGCGTTCCAAAAGAACTGGAAGAGGCGGCCTGGGTGTTCGGCTGCACGCGAATCCAGGCATTTTTCAAGATCGTCGCACCACTGGCGCTTCCCGGGATTGTCGCAACCGCCGTCTTCGCCTTCGTCATCTCGTGGAACGAGGTTTTTGCCGCTTCCGTGCTGACCGTGAGGAACCGCACGCTGACGGCCTATCTCTTGACGGTGCTTTCCGAAAGCCCAATGCACTATCGCTTCGCCGGCGGGCTGTTGCTCATTCTTCCCTCGGTTGTCTTCATCTTCGCGGTCAGGCGCTACCTCTTCGCGATCTGGGGCATTTCCTCCAAATAACAGGACCTAGTCATGGCCAACATTGTCATCGACCGCATCCGCAAGAGCTTCGGCTCCTTCGAGGCGCTGAAGGAGGTTTCGCTGACGATCAACGACGGCGAATTCGTCTCGCTGCTCGGCCCCTCCGGCTGCGGCAAGACCACGCTCCTGCGCATCATCGCCGGCCTCGAAACCGCAACCTCGGGAGACGTCCGCATCGGCGACAGGTCGGTGATCGGCCTGCTGCCGAAGGATCGCGGACTGGCCATGGTCTTCCAGAACTACGCGGTCTTCCCGCATATGACCGTCTACGAGAACGTCGCCTTCGGGCTTCGCATGCAGAAGGCCGACGACGCGCGGGTGAAAGCACAGGTCGAGAAGGCCGCCGGCCTGCTCCATATCGAGCAATATCTCGATCGCTATCCAAACAAGCTTTCCGGCGGCCAGCGCCAGCGCGTCGCGGTCGCCCGCGCGCTTGCCGTCGAGCCTAAGGTCCTGCTGATGGACGAGCCGCTCTCCAATCTCGATGCGCTGTTGCGGCTTGAAATGCGCACGGAGCTGAAGACCGTGCTGCAATCGGCCGGCACGACGACGATCTACGTCACACACGACCAGACCGAGGCGATGGGCCTGTCCGACCGCATTGCCGTCATGCACAACGGCGTGGTCGAGCAGGTGGGCACGCCGGTGGACGTCTACAATCATCCGGCGACGCGCTTCGTCGGCGGCTTCATTGGCAATCCGCCGATGAATTTCATCAAGGTGCCGGTCTCGAACGGTCAGGTGGCGGCGGGTGCCGAACAGTTTGTGGCGCCGAAGGAAGCAGTCGGCGAGGTCGTCCTCGGTCTGCGCGGCGAAGCCGTCGAACTGGTCCCCCTACCCCAGGGGCTCGAAATGAAGGTTCGCGTCGCCGAGCCGATGGGCTCGCATCTGCTTCTGACCGGCTCGATTCACGATCAGCCTGCGCGTGTCATCCTGCCCGCGTCCGAGACTGTCAGGAGCGGCGACACGATCGGCCTCAAGCTCGACCGCAATCGCATCACATGGCTTTCGCCCGAAAGCGGCAAGTCCTATCCGGCCGTCGCGGCCTGAGAATCCTGGAGTACCGGCATGAATACGCATATCGATGAGGCCAAACGGATTCTCGTCACCAACGACCGCGGTGGCTATACGGTGCCGACCGACCGGCTCTATCCCTTCCAGTGGAACTGGGATTCCGCCTTCGTCGCCATGGGTTTCGCGCTCTACGACACCGATCGCGCCTACCGGGAACTCGAGCGCCTCGTCGAGGGCCAATGGGCGGACGGCATGATCCCGCATATCGTCTTCCACCAGCCGAGCGATACCTATTTTCCCGGACCGAGCGTCTGGCGCACCAGACACACGATCCCGACCTCCGGCATCACCCAGCCACCGGTCTTTGCGATCGCACTGCGCAAGCTGCACGAAGCCGCAGGCAACAAGGACCGCACCCTGCCGCTCTATGAAGCGGCGTTGAAATGGCATCGCTGGTGGTATTCGGCGCGCGATCCGGAAGGCACCGGCCTCGTAGCGCTCCTTCACCCCTGGGAAAGCGGCAGCGACAACTCGCCGGCCTGGGATGTCGCGCTCGCCCGTGTGCCGACCACGACCGACACGCCCGTCGTGCGCAAGGATACCGGCCATGTGAATGCCGAGATGCGCCCGCGCGACGAGGACTACAGGCGGTTCATCCATCTGGTCGACATCTATGCCGCCTGCGGCTGGGACCCGGCGAGACAATGGGAAAAGGCGCCCTTCAAGATCGCCGAGATCCAGACCACCGCAATCCTGCTCAAGGCCGGTGAAGACCTGGAATATCTTGCCCGCCTGTTCGGCAGAACGGAAGACGCAGCCGAGATCGCCACCTTGAACGAGCGGACCCGCCAGGCAATACTTGCCCAATGGCGTCCTGCCCTCTCCCGCTTCGTCTCCCGCGACCTGATCTCCGGCGAGGATGTCGAGGCCGCAACCCAGGCCGGTTTCATCCCGCTCCTTGCACTCGACCTCGACAGGCAAATTGCGGATGCGCTGGTCCATGAGATGAAGGTCTGGTCGAAGGGACTAAGAGTTGCTTTTCCGACCACCAAGCCGGGCATCGCAGGCTGGGAGCCGAAGCGCTATTGGCGCGGCCCGGCCTGGGCGATCATCAACTGGCTGCTGATCGACGGGCTGAAGCGCAACGGCCATACCGAAGCGGCAGAAGAGCTTCGCAAGTCGACGACCGCGGCGATCGAGACGGAAGGTTTCGCCGAATATTTCGATCCGATCACCGGCGAAGGCTGCGGCGGCCTCGGCTTCTCCTGGACGGCCGCCGCCTATATGTGGCTGATGAAGGCTTGATCATATCTTTAAATGAGACGGTCGCCGACCAGGCGCCTCAGTTTGTCGATAACGGCCCGCCGCCTTTCCTTCGTCATGCTCGGGCTTGTCCCGAGCATCTAAGCCATTGATGTTGCAGATCCTCGGGACAAGCCCGCGCAACTGTGTTGTTGGTTGTCAAGGCTGGAATGCTTTGTTGTCCCGGATGGCGGCCTTGAGGGTGGCGAGCAGGCGTCTTGCGACGGCGATGACGACAAGCTTGGCAGGCTTTCCCTTTTCGCGCATGGCCGTTGAAACGGCCTTGAACGGACCGCAGCGGCAGGCGGCGAGAGCGGCCGTGTAGAGTGCATCGCGCACTCGTTTGCGCCCGCCCCAGATGCAGCGTCTGCCGTGCATGGCGCCGGTGCCGCAGGCCAATGGCGCCAATCCGGCAAGCGCGCTGATGGCACGCCGATCCCGATGCCCGAGCTCGGCATGTGGGCCAGGAGAACCTTTGCCGTTACCGGTCCGACGCCGGGCGCCGAACAGAGGATGGCCTTTTGTCTGCGCAAGGCAGGCGACGAGGCCATGAGCGCATCCATTCGTGCCTCGATCATCTCGATCTGCCGGTCGAGGGCTTCGATGACCTGGTGCAGGCTCTCCTCGAGCCAGCCGGCATGCGGCTGGGCCAGGCGGACACGCGCGCTCTTGCGCATCTCCACCAATTGGTCACGGTGTTCCATCAGGTCGCGCAGTTCCAGCCGCTCCGGCTCCGGTCGCACCTGTGCCGGCAAGTCCATCGTCACGCCATAGCGCGCAGAATGTGGGCATCGACCCGGTCGATCCTGGCTCCTGGCCAGGAAACCGACGGCCTGGGCAAACTGACGCGCCTTGCGTGGGTTGGCCTGGTGGAAGGCTGTCCGGCTTCATGCAGCCGAAGGCACAGAGCCCGATCGTAACGACCGGTCGCTTCAAGGCCACAGAAGCCCTGCCGTCCGCCCAGCTGTGCCAGGAAGGCATCGTGCCCTTTCGCGTCGTTGGAAAACCGGCTTCGTCGGCCAGTCGGATGAAGAAAGCAATCCAGCCATTGTTTGGAAACGTCGATTCCGACGATGCAAGATGCTATCGTCATGAGGCCCGTCCTTATCCTGCGGGATCGCCGCGCCAACGGCCTCCCGATCAACTGTTCGGGTGACAAAAGTCGGAACGGCAGCCTACCGGGCTCGGCCACCGTTTCTCACTACCAAAGATGACCAAGGTACGCTCCCGACCCCCTCAATCTAACAAATCGACACGGCCAGCATAGATAAGGATAACGTCATGCATGCCGGAAGGTGCGTCAACAAGGGAAACGCAAGGCCTGCAGAATGCTTTGGATCAGGCGAGCTTGCGTCCGCTTGGCACGATCATGCCCGCAGCCCCTTCAAGCCAGCCGGCCTTCAGCTCGAGCGCCAGGAAACGGGAGCGCTCGAACGGGCCGGGCATGACGAGATGCCGGGTCTTGTCGGCAAAGAAGCCGAACCGCTCGTAATAGGCTGAGTCGCCGACGAGCAGGATGGCGCCGTGGCCGCGCCCGCGGGCTTCGGTGACCGCCGCCCGCATCAGGGCGCCGCCGATCCCCTTGCCCTCGTGGGCGGAATCGACCGCCAGCGGCCCGAGCAGCAGCGCCTCGATCGGCTGGCCGTCGGGGGAAATACCGGCTTCGATGTTCCACAACCGAACCGTGGCGATCACGTGTCCCGCCGTATCCCGGGCGACGAGCGCCAGCCCTTCCGCCGGCACGCGGCCGCGGCGGATCTTCTCCGACGACTTCAGCCTCCGATCCGGCCCCATGGCACGGTCGAGCAGGTTTTCGCGAGCAACCACGTCGGCCGGAGTTTCGGCGCCTATGGTGAAAGTGGGGTTCGGCGCAAAGAATGCGCGCACAGAATCAAGAACAGCGGCCATCTTGGCCTCCCGTACCCAATACCGTTATCAGCGGCGATGAAGAGGAATTGTGGATTTGCCGCCCCGGCTGGGTACGGGGCTGGCGGTATTAGGGAGCGGAAATCCGCCCCTTAGATGACGTAGGCCTTCAGAGGCTCGAAGCCGTTGAAGGCGACCGCCGAATAGGTCGTCGTATAGGCGCCGGTGCCTTCGATCAGAACCTCGTCGCCGATGGTCAGCGTCACCGGCAGCGGATACATGTTCTTCTCGTAGAGCACGTCCGCGCTGTCGCAGGTCGGGCCGGCCAGAACGCAGGGTTCCATCGCATCCTGATCCCGCTCGGTGCGGATCGGATAGCGGATCGCCTCGTCCATGGTTTCGGCGAGACCGCCGAACTTGCCGATGTCGAGGAAGATCCAGCGATGGTTGTCGTTGTCCGACTTCTTCGACACGAGAACGACTTCCGCCTTGATGACGCCTGCATTGCCGACCATGCCGCGACCCGGCTCGATGATCGTCTTCGGCAGGTTGTTGCCGAAATGCTTGCGCAGCGAAGCGAAGATCGCCTGGCCATAGGCTTCGGCGGACGGCACGTCGCGCAGGTACTTTGTCGGGAAACCGCCGCCCATGTTGACCATCTGCAGGTGGATCCCCTGCTTGGCAAGCTGCGCAAAAACGCGGCGTGCATCGGCAAGCGCCGAATCCCACGCATCGACCTTGGTCATCTGCGAACCGACATGGAAGGAGACGCCGTAGGATTCCAGGCCAAGCTGGTGAGCGTAGACGAGCACGTCGACGGCCATCTGCGGCACGCAGCCGAACTTGCGGGAAAGCGGCCATTCGGCGCCTTCGCCATCGGTCAGCACGCGGCAGAACACCTTGGCGCCCGGAGCGGCGCGGGAAATCTTCTCGACTTCCTCATGGCTGTCGACGGCGAACAGGCCGACGCCAAGCGCATGGGCGCGTGCGACGTCGCGTTCCTTCTTGATCGTATTGCCGAAGGAGATGCGGTCGGCGGTGGCGCCGGCGTCGAGTGCCATCTGAATTTCTGCAACCGAGGCGCAGTCGAAGCTCGAGCCCATGGCAGCGAGCAGCTTCAGGATTTCCGGAGCCGGGTTGGCCTTGACCGCATAGTAGATCGCGCTGTCCGGCAGGGCGTGACGGAAGGCGGTGAAATTGTCGCGCACGACGTCGAGATCGACAACAAGGCACGGTCCTTCCGGACGTCGGGTCTTGATGAAGTCGAGAATACGAGCAGTGGTCATCGGTCAGTCCCTTCGAAATCTCAAAGCTCCGGCGAACCGGAGGACAAAGGACGGATGAGAATGCACCTGGACCCAGCCGGTGGAGACACTGGTTCCTTGACACGCTCAAACGCGCGATCTTTGGATCAACGCCCTGCCACGAGCGAAGATCCGGCTTTGTCTGCCATGGATTGGAGGGAAAATCCCAACCGCACTTCCGGCAATGATGGTGTGCCTCTTCAGTATTGCAGGCTGATGGAAAGCCTGCAGAGACCAGAAAGGCCCGCACCGTCGTTGCTTCAAGATGTCCTCGCATTTCCCGGTTGGCCGGAATAGCGACTGGAGGGGTTAATTCCAGGTACCTTACCGATGACCTCACCTTAGGGATGGTTCCCAGTTCGAGGGTCGGCGGACACCCACAGGCACGTGCGACTTTGGGCAAGCCGGGAGATAAGAATATTCGCGGTCATAATCAAGAGATTTTTTTACCGTCGTCAAAAATTCGCATTGCACAATGGAACATGAAATCCCACCTAGGACATCACGCAGCCAAGGGGGCGACATTTGGATACTTTGACGCGCATGCGGGCCTTCATTGATGTGGTTGAAGCGGAAGGCTTTTCGGCCGCCGCCAGGCGAACCGGCCGGTCCAAGGCCCTGCTGTCGAAATACGTGCGCGAACTGGAAGACGATCTCGGCGCGCTGCTACTCAACCGCACCACGCGTCAGTTCTCGCTGACCGAGGCCGGCCACACCTATTACCGCACGGCCGCGGACATCCTGAAGGAGATCGACAACCTCGCTGACCTGGTGCGCGAAAACAATGCCGACTTGAAGGGCCGCCTGCGCGTTTCCGTGCCGCGCACCTTCATCGATGCGGAAGTCGGCCAGTCGATGATCGACTTCGCCAAGTCGCATCCGGACGTTTCGCTCGAAATCGTCGCAGAAGACCGGTTCGTCGACCTGATCGAGGAGAATTTCGACCTGGCGATCCGAATCACCAAGCTGGAGGATTCGGGTCTCATCGCCAGAAAGCTCTCCGACTTCCGGGTCTATGCGGTGGCGACCGCCGACGTGGTGGCAAAATACGGTCCGCTCGAACATCCCCAGGACCTGAACCGCGTCCCCTTCATCATCGACACCAATTCCCGCTGGCACAACAATGTCCGGTTCACCGACAAGGACGGCTCAATGATCTCGGTCGCCGTCAGCGGCCCGATCGAGGTAAACAGCCCGCAGGCGACGCTGCGTGCCGCCCGCGCCGGCATCGGGGTGGCGATCATACCCGATTTCATTGCCAATGCGTCGATCCAGTCGGGCGAACTCGTGACGCTCTTCGACGACTACATCGCCAAGGATCGGGGCATCTATGCGGTCTATCCGCATCGCCGCTACCTGCCCGCCAAGGTGCGAAGCTTCGTCGATTTCCTCTCCGCCTGGTTCCGCCGACAGCATTGAGGGACTACCCTCTGCATAGGTTGAGTCGAAATTCCGTCCCAATTGTGCGGCACAGCGCGAGGGACGAAGCGGGAGCCAGCTGAGGCGCATGAGATATCGATTCTTCACCATTGTTGCGCTTGCGGCAGCTTGCGTGCCGCTGCCGGCGCTCGCCCATCCGCATATCTTCGCCGAGGCGCGGCTGGAAGTCGTGGCCGGCAATGACGGCAATCTCGCCGAACTGCACAATGTCTGGCGCTTCGACGAAGTGTTCTCGTCCAGCGTCCTGCTCGACTTCGACAAGAATACCGACTTGAAGCTCGATGCGGCCGAGCTCGCCGAACTCGGCGAAACGATGCGCAAGTCGCTTGCCGACTACCACTATTTCACGACCATCACCGTGAATGGGGCTTCGTTCGAGGTGCAGAAGCCGGACGTGATCCACGCCTCGCTCGACGAGAACAACCAGCTTCTCGTCATCTTCGCGGTCAAGCCGGAAAAGCCGGTCCCGCTCAAGGGCAGACTCGCCTTCGGCATTTACGATCCCTCGCTCTACACCTCGATCGACTTCCCGACCGATGGCGACCTGGTCGTGCAGGGAGCAGGCTTTGCCAAATGTCAGCACAAGGTCGTCCGGCCCGATCCCGACGACGTGATCTCCCAGAACAGCGCCTCATTGACGGACGCCTTCTTCAGCGATCCGGCCGGCACCGACATGTCGAAGCTCTTCGCCACGAGGCTGGAGGTGACATGCTGAAGTCTCGCCGGGCCCTGCCCCTCATCGTCATGACGGTGCTGGTGGTCGCTGGCGCGGCACATGCGCAGTCGCCGCTCGGGGTGGGATCGGCCGAACCGGCATTTTCGATCGGCGGGCCGCTCGGCCCCTTCTTCGCCTGGATCAACGCCCACCAGCAGGCTTTCTACCGGGCGCTGACCGGCGCGCTGAAGGCGATGCGCGAGGACCCGTGGGCGCTCTCCGGCCTGATCGGCCTTTCCTTCGCCTATGGCGTCTTCCACGCCGCCGGCCCCGGCCACGGCAAGGCGGTGATCTCCTCCTACATGATCGCCAACGAGGTTCAACTCAGACGCGGCATCGTCATCTCCCTCGTCTCCGCCCTGCTGCAGGGTGCAGTCGCGATCCTGCTGGTCGGCGCCGCCTATTTCGTGCTGCGCGGCTCCGGCATCACCATGACAGCCGCGACCCAGGCGATGGAGATCGCAAGCTTCGCGCTGGTCGCTCTCTTCGGCGCCTGGCTGCTGGTTAAGAAGATCCGGGCGCTCAGGATGCGCGTCGTCACCTTGCCCATGGCCGCCCCCGCAGGCGCCGGGCGCAGCACGACCGGGCTCAACTTCCAGGCCGTCGAGATCGACGACCACGAGTATCAGGGCGAAGGCGAATATTGCGAAACCTGCGGCGTGCGCCATACGCCCGATCCTGCGATGCTGAAATCGAAGGATTTCAGCCTGCAGGAAGCCTGGTCGGCGATCATTGCGGTTGGTTTGCGACCCTGCTCCGGCGCGATCCTGGTGATGAGCTTTGCGCTTCTGAACAGCCTCTATCTCGGTGGCGTGCTTTCCGTACTCGCCATGTCGATCGGCACGGCGATCACCGTGGCCATCCTTGCCATCCTGGCGGTATCCGCCAAAGATGTGGCGGTGAGGATCGCCGGCCCGGGCTCGCGGGTAGGCCGACGCGTCACCCACGCGATCGAGATCGGCGGTGCGCTCTTCGTGCTGCTGGTGGGTCTTTCCCTGCTCGGCGCTTCGTTGCAGGCTTCGAGCCTTGTTGGCGGCTGATCGCGAAAAGCGGTCAGATGGTCACGACGATTTTGCCGAACTGCTCGTTCGATTCGAGAAAGCGGTGCGCCTGGACGATTTCCTCGAAAGGAAAGGTTCTGGCGATCACCGGTCGGAACACCCCCCGCTCCAGCCCGTCGCAGATGAATGCCTTGGCCGTTTCCAGCCGCGCCGGATCGCCGATGATCTCGTGAACCAGGTAGCCACGCAGCGTCAGGCATTTGCCGAGCACGGTGAATAGCGGGAAGGGTGTTGGTTCCGGGCTCAGCCCGCCATATTCGATAAGGATGCCGCCCCGCGCCATCGCGGCCGTCAGGGGCATGAAGATCGATCCGCCGACCGCATCGAACACCACTCTCACGCCGTCCGGACCGGCAATTTCTTTCAACCGGCCCTCCAGATCCTCCTCTGCCGAGGCGATCACATGCGTTGCGCCATTTTTCAGCAAAGCCCCTTTCTTGGCTGACGTCCGCGTGACAGCAACGGGTATCGCACCGACCAGCTTGGCGATTTGGACCGCGGCCAGTCCGACGCTGCTCGATGCTGCGGTGATGACGACGAAATCGCCTCGTTGCAGCCTGGCAATATCGATCAGCGCGCCATAGGCGGTAAGATGGGACATCCAGAGAGCAGCCGCGGCCTCGAAGCCGAGCGATGGCGGATGCCTGACGACGAGATGTTCGGGAAATACGACGAACTCGCCATAGGCGGGCCAGCGGATCATGGAGATCGGCGGCACGATGCTCACCACATCGTCCGGCGCGACGCCTGACACACCTTCCCCGACCGCATCGACGATGCCCGCCGCTTCGAGCCCGAGTCCCGAAGGCAGGGTCGGCGTCTCGATATAGGTTCCCGCCCGCAGCAAAGCCTCGGCTCGGTTAAGACCGAGCGCTTTTACGCGGATACGTACCTCGCCTGAACCCGGCCGCGGGACATCGACATTCTCGATCCGCAGGACTTCCGGGCCACCATGTTGATGGAAGCGGACAACGCGCGCCATTCTCAACTCCAAAACGATTGAACGGAATAAGCTATGCCAATGCCCATAGAAGCGATAAAGAGCCTTCTAGGCACGACAGTCAAAACCAGGAGTTTTCAATATGGATCGTCTGACCAGCATGGCCGTGTTCGTCAAGGCGACCGATCTGGGCTCCTTCGCGGCCGCGGCCGAAGCGCTTGATCTTTCCGCTCCCATGGTCGGCAAGCACGTGCAGTTTCTCGAAGAACGGCTCGGCGTCCGCCTCCTCCACCGCACCACGCGCCGCCAGAGCCTTACGGATTTCGGTCGGGCCTATTACGACCGCTGTCGCATGATTTTGGCGGAGGCCGAGGCGGCCGATGCTCTTGCCGCCGACCATCAATCCGAACCGCGCGGAAAGCTGCGGATCGCCATGCCCGTGCATTTCGGCCGTCATTGTGTCCTGCCGGTCCTTATGGAATTCGCGCAGCGCCATCCGGCAGTCGAACTCGATCTGTCCTTCAATGACCGGCTTATCGATCTTGCAGAGGACGGCTACGATCTCGCGATCCGCACCGGCGATCTCGATGACAGGGCCGGCGTGATCGCCCGCCGCGTCGCGCGCCAGCCGATGCTGGTCTGCGCATCCCCGGGTTATCTTGCAACTCGTGGCCGGCCGGGGAAGATCGAGGAACTGGCGGCACACCAGGCGGTCGTCTATCGCCGGTCAGGCCCCGTCCCTCCGTGGCTTTTTCCCCGCGATGGGCAATCGCCGCTGGAAATATCGCCGCCCAATCGGTTCCGCCTCGACAACCTTGACGCGGTCGCCGATGCCGCAGCGGCGGGAATGGGGTTAGCCTGGTTGCCGGGTTGGCTCGTGCATGAACGCATTCGCAAAGGCTCGCTCGTGCAGCTTCTGCCGGATGAGCCACCTTTTCTCTACGATTGCCATGCGCTCTGGCTGCAGACGCCGCACCTGCCGCTGAAGGTGCGCCTCGCGGTCGATGCACTGGCTGCGGCCCTGCCGCGGTTCATGCCATGAAGACGGCTATTTGCGCCGCTGATAGCGCGCTCTCAGCCAGAAGATCGCGAAGAAGCCGAGCAGCAATGCCGCGCCGACGATGAAGCCGAGCGCCGGCGAAAACTCTCCGATGCCGAGCACAATGGTTGGCAGGAAATAGATGACGAGGCCAGCGCCGATAAGGATAACGGCAGCGGCGATTGCCTGTGATCTGGTTTCAGGGCTCATGCGGCCATATCCTTGGCAATCCCGGCGCGGACATCTTCGAGCCGCCGCTTCTGCCTACCTTCCGCGTCGAAATTCTCCGGCAGGAGCCAGGCCTCGAAGGCGGCCTTGATGAGCGGCCAATCCGTGTCGATCATCGAGAACCAGGCGGTATCGCGATTGGCGCCCTTGGAGATGACGTGCTGGCGGAAGACGCCTTCGAAGGTGAAGCCGTAACGCCGCGCCGTCGTCTTGCTCGCCTCGTTTTCGTTATGGCATTTCCACTCGTAGCGGCGGTAATCGAGATCCTCGAAGGCGTGCTTGGCCATCAGGTAATGCGCTTCGGTCGCAATCGGCGAGCGCTTCATCGAAAGCCCGTGCGCGACGGAACCGACCTCGACCACACCGTTCTTCGGGTCGGGACGCATGTAGCTCGCCATGCCGACCACCTTGCCGGTGGCGTTCTCGCGGAAGACCAGCGTCACCCAGTTCGAAACGGCACGGGCGTTCTCGATCCAGGCGCCAAGTTCTCCGGCTTCGGCATATTCGTCATTGGGAAAATATTTGAGCAGATCGTTGATGCCCGCCTTGCCGCCCAATGCATCCCACAGCGCCTGAAGGTGCTTTTCCCTCTCATAGGGTTCGAGGGTCACGAACCGGCCCTTGAGTGTGACCGGAGCGGGAGCGGCCACCTTGTAGTTCTTGAGATCGCGCATGTCTGCCTCTGCCATTGAGCAAAGAGGCTTAGGCCAGCGGCGGGGCAAACGCAACTGGCCTGAAGGCAGCGATCAAACCTTCACCTTCGCCGCCGAGACGGTGGCGTCGATATGGTCGATCAAAGCATCCGGCAGGCCGAGGCGACCGGCAAGCAGGTCGAGATAGCCACGTTCGGCACGCGTATCTGGATCGATCGTCAGCCGCGTGGCGGCATAGATTTCGACCTTCTGCTCTTCGGTCCTGGCTGCCGCAACTAGCTCGTCCATATCGACCGGATTGGCGAGTTCGTGCTCGATGAAAGCCTCCGCCTCCGAACCGAGATCGACCGCGTGCACCTTTTCCATGATGTTGGCGCGCTCGCTCTCGTCGATATGGCCGTCCGCCTTGGCAGCGGCGATCATGGCGCGAATGAGCGTGAGCGCGAAATCGTTGGTGAGCAGCGGCGATTGCGTGCTGAAAGCGGAATCGGCAGGCGGCGGCAGGACGGGCGTCCCGGCCTGTGGCGATGGCTGCGGCACGGTCTCCGGCGACTGGCCGGACTTGTAGTTCTTGTAGGCGAGATAACCGAGGCCGGCGATTGCGGCGAGGCCGCCGACCGTCGCGACATTGCCGGCGAGTTTACGGCCGGTCTTCGTGCCTAGAAGAGCCGCGACGATCGCGCCGGTGGCAAGCGGATTGTCCCTGGCGAGCTGGCCCGCCTGCCCTGCCCTGTCCTTCACCGTTCCCGAAAGGCCCGGCACCTGCGAGCCCAGGAACTGGTCGAGAAGCTTCTTGGCGTCAAACATCGCGTGATCTCCCTGTTGGTTTCGGGAGCAAGATAGGAATGCGATTGTGAAATTACAAAGACGGGGTTGTGAGCGTCTCGCCGCGGGCGATCAGGCCTTCAGCGCCGCCGCTTCCGAAGCGAGCTTCGTGATGCCGGTCCAGTCGCCGGCCGAAACGAGTTCCTTCGGCGCCACCCAGGAGCCACCGACACAGACGACATTCGGCAGTGAGAGATAGTCGTTGGCATTCTTCAGCGAAATGCCGCCGGTCGGGCAGAACAGCGTCCCGGCGAGCGGCGATGAAAGCGCCTTCAGATAGGCGGCACCACCGGCCTGTTCGGCCGGGAAGAATTTCAGGACTTCGTAGCCTGCCTCGCGCAGCGCCATGACTTCGCTGGCCGTTGCAGCGCCCGGCAGCAGCGGCACGGGCGAATCCTTGGCGGCGGAAAGAACGCCCGGCGTCGAGCCTGGGCTGACGATGAAGGTCGAGCCCGCCTTGACCGCTGCCTCGAAATCCCTCGCATTGAGGATCGTTCCGGCGCCGACATTGGCGCCTTCCACTTCCGTGGCGACGGCCTTCACCGCGTCAAGGGCTGCCGGCGTGCGCATGGTGATCTCGATCGCCTTCAGACCGCCGGCGACGAGTGCCTTGGCAAGTCCGACCGCCGATTTCGCATCGTCGACGATCAGCACCGGGACCACGGGCTGCAGCTTCAGGATAGAAAGCAGCTTTTCGCTCTTGCCGGCCATGGCGATAATCTCCGCTAAAACGATTGAAACTGAGCCCGGAGATAACGCCCGAGACCTTCATTGTCGAGAAAAAACACCATGCGGCAGCAAGGCGGGTTTGCCAAATCAAACCTTTGCACTAGGGTTACAGGAGTTCCTGAGTGATATAGGCGGCGCATGGCCAAGGAAATCGAGCGCAAGTATCTGGTGAAGGACGATGGCTGGCGTTCCGAAGTGTCGTCGTCCTCGGATTTCCTCCAGGCCTACATCGCTTCCGGCGACGACCGCTCGGTCCGTGTCCGGATCATGGACCACGCTCGCGCCACGCTCACCATCAAGATCGGTCGCAAGCTCATCGCCCGCGACGAATTCGAATACGACATCCCCCTCTCCGATGCCGAGGAAATGGTGCAGAGCGCCGTCGGCATCGTGCTCGAAAAGACCCGCTACGAGGTGAAGCACGAGGGCTATGTCTGGGAGGTCGATGTCTATGGCGGGACCTACAAGGGGCTTATCGTGGCGGAAGTCGAGATAGAAGACGAGAACGCGAGCCCTGAACTCCCCGGCTGGGTGGGACGAGAGATCACCGGCGACCGGCGTTATTCGAATGTGGTGATGGCGACTGAGGATTTGAGCAGGGAGCTGATCAATGGCCTATCGTCTGCGGCCCGATAAGCCCTTCACTGCTGAATTCCGCTCGGTCGCCGAAAGCCAGCTTTTGAAAGCGATCCGTCTGATGGAGGACCAGCCGGACGGGCCGCACGAGGCGGTGCACGATGCCCGCAAGCGGTTCAAGCGGGTACGCTCCCTCTACCGGCTGATCCAGCCGGACGCGAAGGAATTCCGCCGACGCGAAAACGCCCGCATCCGCGACATGGCGCGGACGCTTGCAGGCGTGCGCGACGCGACGGCCCTGGTGGAAACCGTGGATTATCTCGCAAGCCTGGCGGATTCGGCTGAAGAACTGGCCGCCCTTGCTTTCGCGTCCAAGACATTGACGGAGCGGCGCGACCGGATCGCCGCCGAGGAGCACGACCTCCCGGCCAAGATGGAGGCGGCGGTCGCAACCTGCCACGAAGCGATCGGCGCCATCGAGGAGCTCGAATTGAGCGACGATCCCCATAAGACCGCCAAGCGGCTTGCCAAGGCCTGGAGGAAGCAGCGGCTGAGGGCGCATGGCGCGCTTGCCGCCTGTGCGAAACACGGCGATGCCGAAGCCTATCACGAACTGCGCAAATGCGGTCAGATCTACTGGATGCACATTTCGCTGCTCGGCGAGATCTGGCCATCCGCCATGCTGGCGAAACAAAGGCAAGCCAAGGACCTCGTCGACCTGCTTGGCCACGAGCACGACCTTTCCGTCTTGACGGGGCTCGTCAATGAAAGCCCGGAACTTTTCGGCAACGGCGACACGCTCGCCCTCATGCTCGGCGCCATCATCGCACGTCAGCAGGCGCTGAGACACGAGGCCCTGGGAAAGGCGGAGGATGTCTTCGCCGACAGTGCGGAGACAGAAAGCTCCCTCATCGCCATTCTCTGGGAAAAGGCGGCCGACACCCCTCGCAGGGAGCGCAGGGCGGTAAAGGTCCACAAAGGGCACGAAACGCATCCGCAAGAAACCACGTTGCGCGAACCGGTCTGAGGCAGTCTTCTCAGGAAGAAATGACATCCCGATTGCACACCCGGATTGGAATTGACGGAAACCCTATTGACCTCAAGTCCAGTTGAGGTTGCAAGCTTCGGAGGTCGATGAAACAGACCTTTGAGGAAAACATGCCTGCAAGTACGACAACGCCCCAGATCCAGGGCATTTACGAAACTCATCTTACCGTTGCCAGCCTCAAGACCTCCATCCCATTCTACCGTGACGTCCTTGGGCTGGAACTTGCGGCCGAGTTCATCGAACGTCGCATTGCGTTCTTTTGGGTAGACGGTAAGAAGAACGGCATGCTCGGTCTCTGGGAGACGGGCACCGGTCCTCTGCGGATGCGCCTGCACCTCGCATTCCGTCTGGCGCGAGACGAGATGATGCAGGCCCCTTCCCTGTTGCAGGCAAAGGGTATCGAGGTGCATGGCTTTCACGGCGAACCCATCACTGAACCGATCGTCATTGGCTGGATGCCGGCGCTTTCGCTCTATTTCCATGATCCCGACGGTCATTCGATTGAGTTCATCAGCGTACTCAATGACGAGCCGGATGCCGATTTCGGTATGCGGCCCTACGCGGAGTGGACGGCACGACGATAGCAATTCGCATCAAGACGCATCACGATCCAAGAAAGAAACCACGTTGCGCGAACCGGTCTGACCCTGTATTTCAGCGCCATGACAGACAATCTCGCTTTATCCCGCCCCGAAACGACGGGCGCCTTTCTCGTGGCCGCGCTCTACCATTTCGCGCGTTTCGACCGCTACGAGAGTTTTCGCGCGCCGCTGCAGGCCTTCTGTGATGAGAATGGCATCAAGGGGACGCTGCTCATCGCCCGCGAGGGCATCAACGGCACCGTCGCCGGGACCGACGACGCGATCGCCCGCCTTCTGGCCTACCTGCGTTCCCAGCCGGAATTCGCAAAGCTGGAACACAAGGAGAGCCGGGCCTCGAAGATGCCTTTCCTGCGCATGAAGGTGCGGCTGAAAAGGGAAATCGTCACGATGGGCGTCGAGGATATCGATCCCAACCGCATCGTCGGCACCTATGTCGATCCGAAGGACTGGAACGCGCTGATCTCCGACCCGGACACGATCGTCATCGACACCCGCAACGACTACGAGACGGCAATCGGCATCTTCAAGGGCGCCGTCGATCCGAAGACCAAGACGTTCCGCGAGTTTCCGGACTGGGTGAAGAACAATCCCGGCCTGCACAACAAGCCGAAGATCGCCATGTACTGCACCGGCGGTATCCGCTGCGAGAAGGCGACCGCCTTCATGAAGGAGCAGGGTTTCGAGGACGTCTACCACCTGAAGGGCGGCATCCTGAAATACCTCGAGGACGTGCCGCAGGAAGAAAGCCTCTGGGAAGGCGCCTGCTTCGTCTTCGACGAGCGGGTCTCGGTCGAGCACGGGTTGACGGAAGGCCCGCACCGGCTCTGCCATGCCTGCCGCAATCCGATTTCGGCCGAAGAGGTCAATTCGCCCTATTTCGAGGAAGGCGTTTCCTGCAGCCATTGCTATCACACGCGGACGGAAGAAGACCGGCTGCGCTATCGCCAGCGGCAGCACCAGATCATGCTGGCAAAGAAGCGCGGCGAGAAGCATATCGGCGGCTGATTTCTCAAGCCGCGCTGAGGCCGCCCGGCCTCCGGTCGCCGCGATAGAGGGCGTCGATTTCGCCGGCCGACATCGGTTTGCCGAACATATAGCCTTGCAGCTCGTCGCAACCGCTGACCTTCAGCGCCAACGCCTGGTTTTCAGTCTCCACGCCCTCGGCCGTCACCGGAATATCGAGCGCACGGGCAAGCGCCACCGTCGCCTGCAGCATCTCGACGGCGCGCCCCCCTCTGTCCAGGGCATGCACCATCGACTTGTCGAGCTTCATCCTGTCGAAGCCGAATTGGCGGAGATATCCGACACTGGAAAAGCCGGCCCCGAAGTCGTCGAGGGCGATTTTCACGCCAAGCTGTTGCAGCGTGGCGAGCGCTAGGCGCGCACGATCCGGATTTCGGATGAAATAGCCCTCGGTCATTTCCAGCGTAATGCGCGCCGGGTCCGTTTCCGCCTCCCGGAAGACCGCCCCGACATGCACGGCAAAGGCGGGATCGCGGAACTGCCCCGGTGAAATGTTGACGGAGAGCCTCAGATCCGGCCAGTGAGCGATCATCTCGCAGGCGCGGCGCAGCACAAACAGTCCAAGCTGGTCGATAAGGCCGGTCGATTCTGCGATCGGAATGAAGACGTCGGGCGACACCGGACCATGCCCCTCGCGATCCCAGCGAGCAAGGGCCTCGACGCCGACCAGACGCCATGTCTGCGCATCCACCACGGGCTGATAAACCACATTGATTTCGCGTCGCTCGATTGCCCGCCTGAGATCGATCTCCAGCATATTGCGCTCCTGGCGCTCCGCATCCATCTCCGGCTGGAAATGCACGGTCCGGCCGCCGCCGGTCTCCTTGGCGCGATACATGGCCATGTCGGCATGCCGCACCAGTTCCTCGCCTGAAATCCCGCCCCGTCGGGAGATGGCAACGCCGATGCTGGTTCCGACGGTCGCGACCCGTTCGCCGATCACGAAGGGCTCGTCAAGGAAGCCGTGGATTCGGTCGCTCAGGATATCCGCGATCCGGCCGACATGCGCGGAGGAAACAGCAACGGCGAACTCGTCACCGCCAACCCGGGCAAGGATCGCCTCCTTGCCGACAAGCGCCTTGAGGCCGGCCGCCACACCGCGGATCAACCTGTCGCCGGTGCCGTGGCCATAGGCGTCGTTGACCTCCTTGAACCCGTCGAGATCGAGATAGAGCAGAGCTACGTCGATGCCGCCACGGCGGCTTTCCAGGACAAGGCCGTCCAGTGCGGCAAAGAAGCCTGCCCGGTTCAGAAGCCCGCTCAGCCGGTCTCTCATTGCAAGGTGCCGCGCAGCCGCCTCATCGGCTTTCAGCCGGTTCAGCGTCTTGCTGCCGGAGACGAAGAGAAGCAGGAAGAACAGGCCGACCATGGCAAGTGCAGAATAGACGAGCGGTCGCACCTGCGCATACGCCATATTGCCCGGCAGTCGCGAACGCCAGACAAGCTGCTGCAGCACCTTGCCATGGATATTGCGGATCTCCACCGTATTGGGCGTCACCTCGCCCGCATCGGCAAAGCGAAGGCCGTCGATGACATAGGTCTCCGCGAGCTTCTTGACCTTTGCCTCGTCCAGATGGCGTGCAAAGATCAGGAAGCGGCGGCTCTGCGGCGATTGGTCGAGGGCGCCGGATTTCTGACGGATCAACGCGACCCCGACGGCAGCCACGCCCTTTTTTGTCCGGATGAAGCCTGCCGCTTCCGGCACAGCGGCAGGACCGGCGGAACTCGCCATGTCGAACAGCGTCCAGAGCGATGCGTCGAGATAATCCTGCGGCGACCAGGTAACCGGCTGACCGTCCTGATAGGCCATGAGCACGTTCCGGTCCGCATCCATGACCACGGCAAGGTCGAAGAGATCGCTATTGACGGTCATGTCACCGTAGTTGCTGACGATCCACTCCTGATCGCCGCCGTAGACGAACCTGGCGGCATCGTCCCAGGCGGCATAGTCGTTCAGCGTCGCGTGGAGCTGATCTTCGAACGTATGGATCGCGCCTGTGGTGGTTTCCCGCGACCGGGCGTCATCAAGACGATTGGCATGGTCCGCAAGACGATCGAGCGCGGTCAGAATGAAGGTCGTCACCAGGACGACGACGACCGCAAAAACAAACAGCATCGACGTCACGGCGGAACGACGGCCGACGGAAACGGGGCGCCGAAAACGTGACGGAAGAAACCGCATGGAATACCTCGTTGGATTTTACATCTTTCGCGGGTATTCCTTCAGATAGCGTTAAAGAAGAAGGCCGGCCCTCGCCTTCGAGGACCGGCTCTGCAAAGAAATACAGAAAATCCTGAATTACCAGGCTGCGACGACCGCACCCTTGAACTGGGTGTTGACGAAATCCTTCACGGAATCGCTGTGATAGGCCTCGATCAGCGTCTTGACCCAGGCAGCGTCCTTGTCCTTGGCGCTGACGGCGATGACGTTGATGTAGGGCGCCTTCTCACCTTCGCGGGCGATCGGATCCGTCTTTGGATTGAGGCCGGCTTCCAGCGCGTAATTGGTATTGATCACCGACGCGTCGACATCATCGAGCGAGCGAGGGAGCTGGGCGGCATCGAGTTCGGCGAGCTCGATGTTCTTCGGGTTTTCGGTCACGTCGGCCGGGCCGATCTTCAGGCCCTTGGCGGCGTCAACCTTGATCAGTCCCTGGTCGGCGAGGATGAGCAGCGCGCGACCGCCGTTCGTCGGGTCGTTCGGGATGGCGACGGTTGCTCCGTCCTTCAGCTCGTCGAGGCTCTTAACCTTCTTCGAATAGACGCCCATCGGGAAGTTGACGGTCTGGGCGACGCTGACGAGATCGAACTTGCGATCGGCCACCTGGTTGTCGAGATAGGGCTGGTGCTGGAAGGAATTGGCGTTGAGCTCGCCGTCCGCCAGTGCCTGGTTCGGAACCACGTAATCGGAGAATTCGAGGATATCGATATCGAGGCCCTTGCCGGCCGCCACTTCCTTGACCTTTTCCATGATCTGGGCATGCGGGCCGGGGGTCACGCCGATCTTGATCGTTTCCGCAAGTGCCGGGGCGGCTGCGAAAGCGGCAAACGCCGCCGCGATGATAAACTTCCTCATGGGTGTCTCCTTCAGGTTGTTGTCGAGGCCAGTCTTGGGAGGCTGGATTTCAAAAAAACTCAGGTCTTGCGGCTGCGCTTGTCGAAACGGCGGGCGAGCGCGTCTCCGGCGCTCTGGATCGCCTGCACGAGCACGATCAGCACCACGACCACCGCCAGCATGACGTCCGGCATGAAGCGCTGGTAGCCGTAGCGGATGCCGAGGTCACCCAGGCCGCCGCCGCCGACCGCGCCGACCATGGCCGAAAAACCGACCAGGCTGACGAGGGTGAGCGTGAGCGCCAGCGTCAGGCCGGGCCTGGCTTCGGCCAGAAGCACCTTGAAAACGATCTGCATCGGCGTGGCGCCCATGGCGCGCGCCGCCTCGATCAGACCCTTGTCCACCTCGCGGATCGCTGCTTCGGTCAGCCGCGCGACGAAGGGAATGGTGGCGATGGTGAGCGGCACGATCGCAGCCGACGTGCCGATCGACGTACCGGCCACCAGCCGGGTGAAGGGGATGATCGCCACGACGAGGATGATGAAGGGCGTCGATCGCGCCGCATTCACGACCAGCCCGACGATGCGGTTTGCTGTCGGCGCGGCACAGAGTTCGCCGCGGCCGCTGGTCGCCAGGAACACGCCGATCGGCAGGCCGATCAGCGAGCCGATGAGGCCGGCGGCGGCGACCATCTGCAGGGTCTGGAGAAGCGCCTTGGTGAGCAGGTTGAAGAGCATGTCAGGCGACATAACCGAGCACCTCCGTCTGCAGGCCGGTCTGACGATAGAAGCGCTCGGCGCGGGCAAGCACCTCGGGCGTCGCCGAATAGGCGATGACCAGCGATCCATAGGGTTCGCCGGCAATCTCGTCGATCGTGCCGGCGATGATGTTCACCTCGGAACCGAGTTCCTGGATAAGCCTGGAGACCAGCGGCTGCTGCGCCGTCTCGCCGAAGAAGGTGACACGCACCACGGTACGCGAGACCGCCTGCGGCGTCGCGGCAAGCTTGCGGGCGATCGCCTCCGGCAGCTTCGCGCCGGCAAGGCCTGAAAGAAGTGCCCGTGTCGTCTCGTGCTTCGGATCGGTGAAAACGTCGAAGGTGCGGCCCTTTTCGACGATCCGCCCGCGGTCGATCACCGCGACGTCGGAGGCGATGGTCTTCACCACCTCCATCTCATGGGTGATGAGCAGCACCGTAAGCCCCAGTTCCGCGTTGATGCGCTTCAGGAGATCGAGGATCGACTGGGTGGTCTCCGGATCGAGCGCCGATGTCGCCTCGTCGGAAAGCAAGAGTTTCGGAGAGGTCGCGAGTGCGCGCGCGATGCCGATACGCTGCTTCTGACCGCCGGAAAGCTCGGACGGATAACGGTTCGACTTGTCGCCCAGGCCGACGAGATCGAGAAGCGGACCGACCTTGTCCCTGATCGCCTTCGCGGGCAGGCCGGCGATCTCGAGCGGCAGCGCGACGTTCTCGAAGGCGGTGCGCGAGGAGAGCAGGTTGAAGTGCTGGAAGATCATGCCGATCTCGCGGCGCAGGTCGCGCAGCCCGCTTTCGGAAAGGCCGCCCACCTCTACGCCATCGACCACGACGCGGCCGGACGTGGCTCTTTCGAGCCCGTTGACGAGGCGGATCAGCGTCGACTTGCCGGCGCCGGAGCGGCCGATGATGCCGGTAATGGCGCCGCGCGCCACGGAAAGATCGATACCATCGAGGGCGGTGAACTGGTTCTCGTCGTCGCGGCCGAAGCGCTTCGTTACCGCCTCGAACGCCACCATGGGATCGCCCGCCGCATCTTTGGCCGGCGCGGATCGAGCCGCTGGAAATTGGATTGTCATCTTGGACTCACGGATTGTGTCTGATCGTTTGGCGGCTGTTTAACCGCTTGTGCATGCATTAGCCAAGCAGGCTGCACATTCGAAGACAGACGGTGTTCCGGAGCATCGTGTTTGGCTTTCACATCCTGGCCGGGCGCGGCCTCGTTTCTGCCGCATTGATGCCCGGAGCGCCCGCATTTTGACAGGGATGATTTTCCCTTTCAATGCGAAATCAGGAAAAATCTTCTCACATCTGTGAAATCAGCGGGTCGCGTGATTGCCTTTGGGGAATTGCGAGGCAAGCTCGCGATACCACGTGCCGCTCTTCTTGATCGTCCGCTCCTGTGTCTCGTAGTTCACATGCACGAGGCCGAACCGCATGCGATAGCCTTCCGCCCATTCGAAATTGTCCATCAGGCTCCAGGCGAAATAGCCTTTCATCGGATAGCCGTCCTGGATGAGATCCGCCACCACCGAAAGATGCTCGACATAATAGTCGAGGCGCGGCTGGTCATCCACCTCGCCGTTGACCGGCTCCATGTTGTAGCAGGCGCCGTTCTCGGTGATGTAGCAGTCCGGCAGGTCGTAGCGGCGGTAAAGGTCCTCGACCAGCAGCTTGAGGCCCGGCGCATAAACCTCCCAGCCGATATCCGTCTCGACGTCGCTGGCGCGCTTGGCCTCCACCGTCCATGGGAAATCGCCCTTGCGTTCAGGATCGTCATGGACGCGCGTCGGGGTGTAGTAGTTGAGGCCCCACCAGTCGAGCTTCTGGCTGATGATCTTCAAGTCACCTTCCTCGACCGCCGGCATGCGGTCCCCGAGCGCGTCGAGAAATTCCTTCGGATATTCGCCCTTGAAGACCGGATCGAAGAAGGCGCCGTTGTGGAACTGGTGAGCCCGTTCGCCCGCGGCAAGGTCTGCCGGGCTGTCGGAGCCGGGAATGACCGAGTTCGCATTGATGACGATGCCGACAGGAACGTTCGGCGTCACATGCCGGATCGCCTCGACGCCGAGGCCGTGGGCAAGATTGACGTGATGCATGGCGGCAAGCGCCGCCTCCATGTTCTGCTCGCCCGGCGCATGGATGCCGTAGAGATGGGAAAGCCAGACGATGCACCAGGGCTCGTTGAAGGTCGCGACCGCATCGAGCCGGTCGCCGAGGCGGGCCATCACCACTTTCGCATAACGCTGGAAGGCATAGGCCGTGGAGCGCGCCGCCCAGCCGCCGTCGCCCATCAGCATCAAAGGCAGGTCCCAATGGTAGAGCGTCGCATAGGTCCTGATCCCGCGCGCCTTGCAGCCGTCGATGAGCCGGTCGTAGAAATCGAGCCCTTTCTCGTTGATGCGCCCGGTGCCGTCCGGAATGATGCGCGGCCAGGCGATCGAGAAACGGTAGGCTTCGACGCCCATCTCCTTGATGAGATCGAGGTCTTCTTCCCAGCGGTTGTAATGATCGCAGGCAACATCGCCATTGTGACGACCGTAGACGCGGCCCGGCATGTTCGAAAAGGCATCCCAGATGGAAGGCTTCCGGCCATCCGCCTTGGTCGAACCTTCGATCTGGTAGGAGGCGGTCGCCACCCCGAAGAGGAAATCGCCGGGAAAGCGGGAAGCAAGCGCCTTGGTGTCGGACATTCTGGGATCGGTCATGGTGACACCTGTCGGTTGCTCGGCCCGGAAGCCATATGGAGCGGCGGTTTAACCAAGGCCGGACGGGTTGTACAGGGTTTAGGCTCAGAAATCTGTAACGTTACAGAGAGCACGGCCCTGATTCGAGCATGAGCCCGAAGAGGAGGCAATCGAGACTATTTGCTTCGACGCGCTCGTGATACTCATCGAAGATTATGAGACCCAGCTTACAATGACCTCTCCGTTCTTCATTCGCCTCAACACTGACTGGAACGCTCAACCCAATGTGCCGCTGCCGGAAATCTTGACAAACGGCACAGCATTGGAATTGCGCATTCTCCTGACCGCACCGCGGCAAAGGGACGAGGAGTCCGACGCTATAAAATTGACCTTCTATGATTGTCGAACATGGCGTCTTGGTAGCCCCAACGACGAAGGTTGGTATCGCGGCCAATGCCGCTATGGAAGCCTTGCCCCCGAATGGGGCCACTTCTACGAAATCGCCGGAGAAGATCCCCTGCGCGACCAGCCGGACGACTGGCAGACAATGCCTCTGCCTGGAAAAGGCAAGCGGCATTACCTCTTCTACCTGCGCGACGAGACCTTCGAATGCATCGCGGATAGGTGGATGCTCATGCCGATACGGGCACGAGCGCAGGTTTCCAGCACAGCCAATGGTTTGGTGGGAATCTCCGGCATCGAATATCTCGACTGACCAGCAAGCATGGGAGCTCACCGAACCAGGCTGCTAAACCCCCGCAGCCTGCCGGCAACCCTCCACACTAGGGGAAGGGTAAGCGAGCCTCAAACTTTCACCCACGCCCCGTTCTTCTTCGACGACGCCACGCAGGCTTCCACGAAGGCGACGCCCTTCACGCCATCATCGACGGTCGGATAGACGACCGTCTTGTCGAGCGCGACGCCCTTCTTCTTCGCGTTGATGGCGCGCGCCGCCTCCGTATAGATCGTCGCGAAGGCTTCGAGATAGCCTTCCGGATGACCGGAGGGGATGCGGGAAACCCGGGCGGCGGCAGGACCGGCGCCGGCGCCGGCACGGGTCAGAAGCCGCTTCGATTCGCCGAAGGGCGTGAACCACAGATAGTTCGGGTCCGCCTGCACCCATTCGATGCCACCCTTGGTGCCGTAGACGCGGATCTTCAATCCGTTCTCATGGCCCGGCGCCACCTGACTGCACCACAGCATGCCCTTGGCACCGCCTTCGAAACGCAACAGCACATGGGCGTTGTCATCGAGCCGGCGGCCTTCGACAAACGTATCGAGATCGGCGGCGAGGCTTTCGAGCGTCAGCCCGGTGATGAAGGAAGCGAGGTTATAGGCATGCGTGCCGATATCGCCGGTCGAGCCGCCGGCACCCGACTGGGCCGGATCGGTGCGCCAGACCGCCTGCTTGGCGCCGGTCTGCTCGACCGCCTCGGTCAGCCAGTCCTGCGGATATTCCACCTGCACGATACGGATCTTGCCGAGATCGCCGTTCTGGACCATCTCGCGCGCCTGTCGCACCATCGGATAGCCCGTGTAGTTATGCGTGAGAATGAAGAGCGCGTCGCTCTCCTCTGCCGCCTTCCTGAGCTTCTTGGCATCGGCGAGGTTGGAGGTGAGCGGTTTGTCGCAGATCACATGAATGCCACGCCTGAGGAATTCCTTGGCGGCGTCGTAATGCACGTGGTTAGGCGTCACGATCGAGACCGCCTCGATGCCGTTCTTCAGCCGTGCCTCGCGGATCGCCATTTCCTTGTAGGAACCATAGGTGCGCGCCGGGTCGAGCCCGAGATCCCGCCCCGAGGCGATCGCCTTTTCCGGGGTTGACGACAGCGCGCCCGCGACAAGCTCGAACTGGTCGTCCAGCCTTGCCGCCATGCGATGCACCGCCCCGATGAAGGCGCCGGCGCCGCCACCCACCATGCCGAGCCGGATGCGGGGCTCGCGCGTCTCATCATCCTTGCCTTCGATTGCCATGAAATGTCCTCTCCTGGAAAAATTGTCGTTGGTCAGCGGTCGGCGTGGTCAAGAGCCTTTCGGGGCCGCCCGCCCTTGGCTCCATTGGCACGGCTTGCGGCTACTTTGGCCGATGATCTGGATTGCCCGCCCTTGCGCTGTGCGTCCATGAAGGTCCTGCTGCCGAAAACGCCACGCATCAGGCCGGAGATCGAGTAATCGACATCCAGTCTCTCCCAGTGGAGGCCGGTTTCGCCCAAGAGTTCAACTTCGGCCAATTGGCCGTCCGTCGCATCAGTCAGGCCTTCGAGCGAACGTCCCGGGACCATGAAGGCAGCGCCATTTGCGAACTCGACCACGATACGACCGGAAGGGACATCAAAGCGGGCGGAGACCGGGATCGACCTCTGCGCCCGCTCCTTTTCCCAGCGCCGCTTGGCCTCGCCGAGTTCCGCATCCGTGACTTCAACCATGATACTTTCTCCAAGTCTCCTGGAATAACTGCCGGCTCGCCTCGATGACCGCGACCGCCCGCCGCGGTCAGACATGCCGCCCTGTGTCAGAACCTTGAGCGTCGCGTAACCCATGCTGGCGAAGAACGGTGACCAAGCCATCAACAACCTACCTTGTTAGGTTTCTCAAGCATGACCACCGCCTCTATTCCGGCTTCAGTCTCAAAGCCCGAGCATCCGCCGGTTGGCCGCTTCGTCCGTGCCGCCGCTGGCAAAATCGTCGAAAGCCTTTTCGGTAACGCGGATGATATGCGCCTTGACGAATTCTGCCCCTTCGCGCGCACCGTCCTCGGAATTCTTCAGCGCGCATTCCCATTCGACCACGGCCCAGCCGTCGAAATCATTGGCGGCCATCTTCGAGAAGATCGCCCCGAAATCCACCTGCCCGTCGCCCGGCGAACGGAAACGCCCTGCCCGGTTCACCCAGCCCTGATAACCGCCATAGACGCCCTGCCGGCCGGTCGGATTGAATTCCGCGTCCTTGACGTGGAACATCCGGATCCGGTCCTTGTAGATGTCGATGTGGTCGAGATAGTCGAGGCATTGCAGAACGTAATGCGACGGATCGTAGAGCATGTTGGCGCGTTTGTGGTTCTTCACGCGCTCCAGGAACATCTCGAAAGTCACGCCGTCATGCAGGTCCTCGCCCGGATGAATTTCGTAGCAGACGTCGACGCCGCAGTCTTCCGCATGGTCGAGGATCGGCGTCCAGCGTTTCGCGAGTTCGTCGAAAGCTGTCTCCACAAGGCCCGCCGGGCGCTGCGGCCAGGGATAGATGAAGGGCCAGGCGAGCGCGCCGGAGAAGGTCGCATGCGCCTTGATGCCGAGATGCTTGGAGGCTGTCAGCGCCATCTTGACCTGTTCCACGGCCCATGCCTGCCGTGCCTTCGGATTGCCGCGGACCTCGGGTGCGGCAAAACCGTCGAAGGCCTCGTCATAGGCCGGATGCACGGCGACGAGCTGACCCTGGAGATGAGTGGAAAGCTCGGTCACCTCGATGCCGTTCGCACGCGCGATGCCGGCGAATTCGTCGCAATAATCCTTGGACGCGGCGGCCTTCTTCAGATCGATGAGCTGACCGGCCCAGGTCGGCACCTGGACGCCGACATAGCCTTTTTCGGCCGCCCATTTGGTAATCGAATCCCAGGAATTGAACGGCGCGGCATCACCTGCGAACTGACCGAGAAAGATGGCTGGTCCCTTGATCGTCTTCATGGTTTTCCTCCTGGGGAAATCAAAAGCTGGACGTGAAAAGAGGCGCGCCCGCAAAAGGCGCGCCTCCTGTGGGTGATCAGAACGGAGAATCCGGGAAGTAGAACTGCTCGGCATTGTCCTTGGTGACGAGCGTCGCATCCAGGATGTATTCGCCGCTGACCGGAATCTGGTCGTAGAAATGAGCCGCGGTGAGCTGCATGGCGGTCGCAACCATGGCCGGCGGATAGAGCACGTCGACCGGCACCATCTTGTCGCCGTCCATGACGCGCTTGATCATGTCCTTGGAGCCGGCGCCGGCGACGATATACTGGATATCGGTGCGCTTGGCCTGCTCTATGGCCTCGAGGACGCCGACGGCCATGTCGTCATCCTGACACCAGACCACGTCGATCTTCGGATATTTCGTCAGGTAGTCCTGCATGACGCGGAATGCGTCGTCGCGGTTCCAGTTGCCGTACTGGCGTTCCAGAACCTTGACGCTGGAGCCGGCAATCCCCTTGTCGAAACCGTCCTGGCGCTGCTGGTCGATCGGGATCGGCAGACCGCGGATGACGACGACTTCGGCATTCGGCGTGGTCTTGGCGATATATTCGCCGGCGACCTGGCCAAGTGCCGGATTGTTGCCGGCGACATAGAGGTCGCGGACCGAGCTGTCGTTGTTCGACGGCGCACGGTCTACAAGCGCCACGAAGGCTCCGCTGTCCTTCACCTGCTGGATGGCGTTGACGAGCGGGTCCGGATCGGTCGGCAGGATGACGAGGCCGTCGATACCCTGGACCGCAAGGTCCTGCACGGCATTGGCCTGGCTTGCCGGATCCGGCGACGTCTTGACGATGACGTTGAGGCCGGGATTCTGCTGCATCAGCAGCTTGGCGACGCGTTCGGCATGGAAGACGACGCCGGCCGTCCAGCCGTGGTCGGCCGCCGGAATGGAAACGCCGATCGTCACCTTCTTTTCCTCCTGGGCCCAGGCAAGGCCCGGACCGACGGCAACCGAAGCTGCAAACGCTGCCGCGGCCAGCCCGAAAGTTCTTCTACGCATGGTCTCTCTCCCAAATGTTGTGCGGGGTCTCTTAATTCCTCCGTTCCGGGCCTGCCCCAATATGCCCGGCCGATTCTCTCGATTCCTTGTTACTTCCGCATCAGCGAGCGCTGTACCAGCATGGCGATGATGATGATCGCCCCCTGGATCGCGCCGATGAGATATTCGCTGACGAAGTTCGAAAGCAGCATGATGTTGCCGACGATCTCCAGGATGAAGGCGCCGCAGACCGTCCCCCAGATGCGGCCGACGCCGCCCCTGAGTGCCGTGCCGCCGACCACCACAGCGGTGATCGCCTGCAGTTCCCAAAGGATGCCCGTGGTGGCCGATGTCGAGCCGAGGCGCGGCACGTAGAGGAGCACGGCCACCGCCACGCACAGCCCCTGCACGACATAGGCGATGGTGCGCACGCGGTTGACCGAGATGCCGGAATAGCGTGCCACGTCCTCGTTGGACCCGACTGCGATCACATGCCGGCCGTAACGGGTGCGGTAGAGCACGAAGGCGGCGATCGCAGCGGTGACGAAGATGATGATGATCGGCACCGGAATGCCGGCGATGGAGCCGAAATAGACCGGCCGGTAGAGCGCCTGCAACTCGCGGTCGCGCAACGTGATTGCACCGCCCTGGGAAAGCCAGGTGGTCAGCCCCCGGTAGATGCCCATCGTACCGAGCGTGGCGATGAAAGGCTCGATGCGGCCGATCGTGGTGATCAGCCCGTTGAAGAGCCCGCAGGCCGCGCCAAGCGCGAGCGCCACCAGCATGGCGGTGATCAGCATGAACAGCGGGTCAGCGATGGTGCCGGAATTCATGAACAGGATCATCAGGCTGGCGACGAAAGCGACCATCGAGCCGACGGAAAGGTCGAGCCCGCCCGACGAGATCACATAGGTCGCGCCGAGCGCGATGATCGCGATGAAGGCGCTGCGGGTGATGACGTTCATCAGGTTCGCGACCGATATGAAGTTCGGGTTCGCGAAATAACCGAGCACCAGGAGGAGCGCCAGCGCGATGAACGGCGCGACCGCCGCCATGTCCCAGTCCTTCGAGGTCTTCGGCGCCTTGGTGGTTTCGGTGGCGACGGAACTCATCAAGCAGCCTCCCCGGATTTGACGCCCGTCGCAAGCTGGACGATCTCGTTCTCGTTCATGTGTTCTCCCGTCACCTCGCCGACGATCCGGCCGGACCGCATGACGAGAATGCGGTCGCAGATGCCGATCAGTTCCGGCATTTCGGAGGAGACGACGATGATCGAACGCCCCTCGTCCGCCAGCCTGGCGATGAATTTGTAGATCTGTTCCTTGTTGCCGATATCGATACCACGCGTCGGCTCATCGATGATGACGACCTGCGGATCGAGCATCATCATCTTGGCGATCAAAAGCTTCTGCTGGTTGCCGCCGGAAAGCTGGCCGGCCAGGATGTCCCTGGCGCCGGTGCGGATGTCGAAGTCGCGGATCGCCTGGTCGAGCGCTTCGCTCTCGCGTTTCCGGTCGATCTGCAACGCGCCGACGAATTTGCCGAGCGAGGCGAGCGTCAGGTTGACACGCAGATCCTTGGTGAGCAGCAGGCCCTTGCCCTTGCGGTCTTCGGAGAGATAGGCAACGCCGGCCTTGAGGCTCGTATGGACCTGGCGGAAATCGACCGGCTGGCCATTGAGGCGCACGGTGCCGCGGCTCGGGCGAAGGCCGACAAGCCCTTCCATCAATTCCGTTCGGCCGGCGCCGACAAGGCCCGCAAAGCCGAGGATCTCGCCCTTTCGCAGCTTGAAGGACGCATCCTGCGCATAGCCCGGAACGTTGAGGTGCTCGACCTCCAGCACTGTTTCCCGGACTTCCGCGGCGTGGCGATCCGGATAGAGCTTGGCCACATCGCGGCCGACCATGAGGCGTGCCATGTCGGCGGGTTGCAGTTCGCTCGCCGCATGGGAGGCGACGAGGCGTCCGTCGCGCAGCACCGTTACGCGGTCGGCAATCTCCTTCACCTCCGGCAGGCGGTGGGAGATGTAGAGCACGCCGACGCCCTTGGCGCGGATATCCCTGATGACCTTCAGGAGCGCCTCGGTTTCGTGCGGCGTGAGCGAGGCGGTCGGCTCGTCGAAGATGACAATGCGATGCGGCACGAGCAGCACACGGGCGATCTGGACGATCTGGCGCTGGGCGATCGACAGGCGCGAGACGATGGCATTCGGATCGATATCGCCGCCGAGATCGCGGATGGCGTTCGCGGCCCCTTCGTCCATGGTGCGATCGTCGACGCCGATCCCCTTCCTGAGCTCGCGGCCCAGATAGATGTTCTGGGCGACCGTGAGGTCGGGCGCAAGCAGGATTTCCTGGTGCACCAGCACGATTCCACGGCGCTCCGCATCCACCGGACCGGAGAAGCTGACCGCCTCGCCATCCATCCTGATCTCGCCCCGACTGGGAGCCAGGTTGCCGGCGAGAATCTTCATGAGCGTCGATTTGCCGGCGCCGTTTTCGCCGATGATCGCGTGCACCTCGCCTGCCCGGACGGTGAGGTTGATATCCTTCAGGACCTCGACGATGCCGAACGTCTTGGAAAGGCCCATTGCCTCCATGAGCGGAACGGAAGAACTGACCTCGGCCGCAGTCATCGCGGGACACTCGGAATCACGCGCACAAAGGCGCATCCAGCCGTGACAGCCCTCATGGCGCGGACGTCATGATCGATGATTACATGCACCTGAATTTCCTCCCGAGATCAGGCTAACGAAGATTCTGAGGTACGTAAAGCAGATTTCGAGCCGTTTGCACCTTGCACAACCGCTGGCACGGCCTCATCGGCATGCCACCCGGATCCGGAGTAATCCTTCATGAAATCGATGAAGGCCCGCAGCGGTGCCGGCACCAGCCGTCGGCCGGGATAATAGAGAAACGGACCGGAGAAGGGCTGCCACCACGGTTCCAGCACCGGTTCCAGCGCACCGCTCTCCAGATACGGCCGCAGCCAGTCTTCAAACAGATGGATAATGCCCAAGCCCTGGATAGCGGTCTCGATCGCCAGTTCGACGCCGCCGGCCGGCCGCACGACGAGTGGCCCTCCCGCATCGATGCGCACGACCTCGCCCTCACGCTCGAATTCCCACGCGGGGATGACACCGCTTGAAAACCGTCCGCGCAGGCAGGCGTGATTGAGCAGGTCGCGGGGATGTTCAGGCCGCCCGTGGCGCTTGAGATATGCAGGAGATGCGGCCGTGGCAAAGCGTTGTGTCCTCGGACCGATCGGCACGGCGATCATGTCCTGTTCCAGCCGTTCATCGTAGCGGATGCCGGCGTCGCAGCCAGCCGCGAGAACGTCGACGAAACTGTCTTCGGCGATCACCTCCAGCCGAATATCGGGATAGGCCTTCAGGAAGGGTGGGACAATCCTGGGCAGCACCAGCCGGGCGACGCCCACGGGAACGTTGAGGCGCAGCAGCCCGGCCGGCTTTTCCCTGTAGCCGTTCACCACATCGAGCGCCGTCTCCATTTCGGCCAGCGCCGGACCGAGACGTTCGAGCAGGCCCGCGCCCGCCTCCGTCGGAACAACGCTTCGGGTGGTTCGGTTGAGGAGGCGCACGCCGAGCTGGGCTTCCAGCCGACGCACTGCTTCGCTCAATGCCGACGCGCTGGCGCCGCTGGCTCTCGCTCCCTCGCGAAAGCCCCTGGCGCGGGCAACCGTGACGAAGGCGCCCAGATCTCCAAGGTCCAACCCCATTGTTCGCCTTTCCGCACAAGCTGTGCCGATTGTATCGGATTATCTGGCCAGAGAACAGCGCCTATCTCGTCCCCATCGGCAATCAAACTCGCCGCAAAGGAGAGAGATCATGACGCATATCCAGAAGGCCGGCAGCTTTGGGCTCGGCGACCGCACCGTAAAACGCCTCGGCTATGGCGCAATGCAGCTTGCCGGACCCGGCGTGTTCGGGCCGCCGAAGGATCGCGAAATGGCCCTGACGGTGCTGCGCGAGGCGGTATTCGCCGGTGTCGACCATATCGATACCAGCGACTTCTACGGTCCGCACGTCACCAACCAGCTGATCCGCGAAGCGCTTCGCCCCTATCCCGACGACCTGACGATCGTCACCAAGATCGGCGCCCGTCGCGGCGATGATGCAGCCTGGATCCCCGCCTTCACACCCGAAGAACTCACCGCCCAGGTCCACGACAACCTGCGCAACCTGGGCCTCGACGCATTGGAGGTCGTCAACCTCAGGATCATCTTCGGCATTCACGGGCCGGTCGAGGGCTCCATCGAGGAGCAGGTCACGGCTCTTGCGAAGCTGCAGGAACAAGGACTGGTGCGGCACATCGGCCTCAGCAACGCTACACGGACCCAGATCGCCGAGGCACGGCGGATCGTCGACATCGTCTGCGTGCAAAATCACTACAATCTGGTTCATCGGGACGATGACCGGCTGATCGATGAGCTTTCAGCCGGGGGGATCGCCTATGTTCCCTTTTTCCCGCTCGGCGGCTTCACGCCGTTGCAGTCCGCCACCCTTTCGAATGTCGCGGCAAGGCTGGATGCAACGCCCATGCAGGTTGCCCTTGCCTGGTTGCTTCAGCGGGCGCCGAACATCCTGCTGATCCCCGGCACATCCTCAGTCGCACATCTGCGGGAAAATCTGGCCGCTGCCGAACTGGAACTGCCGCAGGATGCAGTGGTGGAATTGAACGGCATCGCAGAGACAGCAACCTGATGCAGAAATGGGGCCGCATAGAGCGGCCCCAAGACTGGCGCATCTCCACCAATTGGTCACGGCGTTCCATCAGGTCGCGCAGTTCCAGCCGCTCCGGCTCCGGTCGCACCTGTGCCGGCAAGTCCATCGTCACGCCATAGCGCGCCAGAATGTGGGCATCGACCCGGTCGATCCTGGCTCCTGGCCAGGAAACCGACGGCCTGGGCAAACTGACGCGCCTTGCGTGGGTTGGCCTGGTGGAAGGGCTGTCCGGCTTCATGCAGCCGAAGGCACAGAGCCCGATCGTAACGACCGGTCGCTTCAAGGACACAGAAGCCCTGCCG